>NZ_JBWVBR010000016.1:0-120879 GCF_056629255.1 Pseudoalteromonas sp. NFXS53
CCCCATGCCGAACTCAGAAGTGAAACGAAACAGCGTCGATGATAGTGTGGGCTTCCCATGTGAAAGTAGAACATCGCTAGGCACCAAATTTTAACCCCAACTCGAAAGAGTTGGGGTTTTTTCGTTTTTAGCTTAAAAAATTTAATATCAAATTATCATTCACTTTTCATATAAACATAGTGATAATCCCACCTCACAAACCGCGAGCAAAATTAAAAGGTCACAATGAACTATATTCCCCTTAATGAATTCAAAAAGGCTTGGGTGTTTAGGCATCAAGACTTGGAAATTGCCCCGACTGATCTTGAAAAGATTAAACTAATGTCTCCGACACGTTCAGCAGTACTTTGGTCTACCATGGTTAGTCGTGAAAAAGATCATCCAGACTTCTTCACTGAAAATGAATGGGCTGGGCAAGCAAGTTCATGGCAAGAGAATTTGAACTGGGAAAAAGACTGGGAGGCAGGTTTAGAAGAGCTACCAGAGGCCATAAATGAATTTCTAAAGTGGGAAAACAATACAACGGTATATTTTTGTTTAAGCAGAGACTGCGTGATTGAAACCCAGTTTGATGTTTTCAAACGTTGTTGGCAAAACTTTATGTTCCTTGCTGATGGCTGTTTATTACTTGGTAAAAAGCGCGATACAGTTGCACAGTTTTTAGAAAATGGTGATGTTAAACTGGGTAATAAACCTAAGGGCTAGCAGTAATACGTTGCACATGCTATAAAAACTGCAGTAACCAAAGAAGGGGATGGCAGTGCAGAGTGTGCAACAAGCTCAGCTATGGAACGATGAAAAAGAGCGGTTAATGTTTGCTGAGCTGGTTAATGTTTTCTACGCCAGAGAAATTCCAGCGCTTGCAGCTGTTCATAATGACCAGAAACTACGTAAATCATTAGCCAGTTTACCCTTCTATGTTGAACGCGCTGCACGGCATATAGTGCAAGGTGATATTCCGCTAGAGTTAGATTCGCAAAATGGTGGTTGGCTTGCACCCCAGAAGAAGCTGCCCTCTCTAGATCTCGAGCAAAACGCTTCATTTTATAAAAAACATGCTAAAACAGGATTAGTAATTCCTGTGCTAAAAGAGCATACGGGTTATCAGTCTTTGACTTTAGACAGTATTGATCAAGTTGATAAAAATAGTTTTCACAGCAACTTAAGTGGGTGGTTTTTCTTTTCAGGAGTCTCTCAATCCAACCCTAATCTACAAGTGCTAAAACCAAGCAAACAGGTCATGACAGCAGCGTGCTGTGGTCATCAATGGCAATTTAATAAAGCAGTGCCACCCAGAAGGCTTAGTTTGCGCGAGATGCTATTAGCCAGTATGATCAATTGGAAAAATGTTCGTTCTATAAAACGTAATGTTTGATTAATTTGTTATTGGGAAGTGCAGTTTTGCGTATATTTCAGTTTCTACTTCTTAGCCTTGCGCTATTTCTTCAATATAAATTTTGGTTTGGCCATAATGGTATGCAAGATTATACGCGCTTGAAAAGCGTTGTAGACACGCATGAGATAGCTAATGAGAAATTAATTAAACGAAATAAGCTATTAAAAGCAGATATTGACGATCTTAAACTTGGTTTAGAAGGCGTTGAAGAAAGAGCAAGACATGAGCTTGGTATGATCAAGCCAAATGAAACCTTCATTAGAGTTTTACCGAATAAATAACATGAATAATTCTCCTATTATTGCTGCTGTTGTTCCAGCTGCAGGTGTTGGCAGCCGTATGCAAGCTGAGATCCCAAAGCAGTATTTAAAAATAAATAATAAGTCTATTTTAGAGCACACAGTGGATAAGCTCAGCTCTATGAGTGAACTTAGCACCATCATGTTAGCGATTAATCCTGAAGATATTCTATTTAATACTCAACAATTTAGTACGGACAAAGTGCAAACTACTGAAGGTGGTAAAGAGCGAGCAGACTCTGTTTTAAACGCGCTAAATGCACTTGAGACACTGAATCCAGATTGGGTTTTAGTACATGATGCTGCAAGACCAATAGTGCAAATCGAAGATATACAAAAGTTGATTGCTAGCTGCTTTGAAAAGCAAGAAGGCGGTATACTTGCAGCTAAGGTCAAAGATACCATTAAACGTGGTCAACAATATAGTGAAGAGACCGTACCTCGTGCCGAATTATGGCAGGCACTTACACCTCAGTTATTTCCCTATCAGGCGCTAAAAGATGCTCTGAAGACTTGTTTATCTGAATCAAAACTTATTACGGATGAAGCTTCAGCCATGGAGCTGCAAGGTAAGCCTGTGTTACTCGTTGAAAGCCGAAGTGATAATATTAAAATTACCACGCCAGAAGATTTACGCTTAGCCGCGTTTTTATTAAAAGAGCAGGAAGAAGAAAATGATTAGAATTGGTCACGGTTTTGATGTGCATAAATTCGGTGGTGAAGGCCCGTTAACGATCTGCGGTGAGAAAATTCCTTTTGAGCAAGGCTTTATTGCGCACTCTGATGGTGATGTTGCTATTCATGCTTTATGTGATGCTTTGCTGGGTGCAATGGCACTTGGCGACATTGGTAAACACTTCCCAGATACGTCTGCTGAGTTTGAAAATATCGACAGCCGAATTTTGCTAAGACAAGTAATGGAACAGGTTACAGCACTAGGCTATAAGCTCGGTAACTGCGATGTCACTATTGTTGCGCAAGCACCAAAAATGAGACCGCATATTGATAACATGCGTGCCAACCTTGCTGCTGATTGCCAGGCAGAACTGACTGAGGTAAATGTGAAAGCTACAACGACAGAAAAACTGGGCTTCGAAGGTCGCAAAGAAGGCATTTCAGCCCATGCAGTTGTTTTGTTGGTTAAAGCATAATGAAATTGCACTACCTGTATGGCAAGCCTGAAGCGTTGGGTGATTTTAAAAGTCAGCCAGAAGACTTCATTGTTGATGAAATACTTGATATCGAACTGACCGGCGAAGGTGAACATGTCTGTTTGCATATTATTAAAAAGCAGATAAACACCTTAGATGTCGCTAAAAAAATCGCAAAACAAGCGGGGACACATGTAAAAAATGTCAGCTATGCGGGACTGAAAGATCGCCACGGTGTTTGCAGTCAGTGGTTTAGTGTCCCTGTTCCTATCAAGAAAGACGTTGATTTTACCGAACTAAACGATGACTTTATTTTTGTTGCTCAGCAAAAGCGCCATAATCGAAAACTAAGAACAGGCTGTCACTCAGGTAATCGCTTTACGATCACACTAAGAAACATTGATAAGCCATTAGATATTTTGTCACGTATTAATGCAGTGCGTCAGGGCGTACCAAACTACTTTGGTGAACAACGCTTTGGCCATGATGGTCACAATCTTACTATGGCTGAGCGCATGTTTGCAGGCGAACATATTCGAGATAGAAAATTACGTAGTATTGTTATTTCTGCAGCGCGCTCGCACATATTCAATCAGCTGGTGAGTATGCGAGTAGAAGAGCACGGCTTAGCGAAAACCTGGCATAGAGAAATTTTTATGCTAGACGGCTCAAATGCATTTTTTGAAGATGATATTAGCGACGAGAATATTGCAAGGTTAACCTCTGGAGACATTTGCTTGTCGGCGCCTCTGGTCGGTAAAGGTGAAAAAGGGTTAATTGCGCAAGAAAAAGAGTTTCTTGAAACCTTCAGTGCTTGGCATCATGGCCTTGCCGAATTAGGATTAAAAAATGAGCGTCGCGCTTTACGATTGATCCCCATCGATCTTGAAGTTAAAACCTTGTCTTTAGACAGTATTGAATTACGTTTTGCACTACCTAAAGGGACATTCGCAACAGCAGTGCTTAGAGAGCTTGTTAATTACGTTGATGTGAATAAAAGCGCATTTGCAAATAAGGAAGAACGATGAAGATTTTACTAAGTAACGACGATGGAGTTCATGCAAAAGGGATCTCTGTATTGTATGAAGCCTTGAGCAAAATTGCCGATGTGACCGTTATTGCCCCTGACAGAAACTGTAGTGGTGCAAGTAACTCTTTGACGTTGTTAAATCCATTGCGTGCAACACAATTAGAAAATGGCTTTTACTCAGTCAATGGCACGCCGACAGATTGTGTTCATCTTGGTGTGAACCAGCTTTTAGATGAAGAGCCAGATTTAGTTGTGGCAGGCATTAACAATGGGGCTAACTTGGGAGATGATACGCTCTATTCTGGCACTGTCGCTGCGGCAACAGAAGGGCGTCATTTAGGGTTACCTGCAATTGCAGTTTCTCTATGTTCAAAAAAAGAAGCGCATTACGAAACCGCAGCTGAAGTAGCTGTTAAGATAATCAAACAATTAAGTTCTCACCCGCTTCCTAAAGATCAAATTATCAATATAAATGTGCCTGATATTCCTTTAGCTGACCTAAAAGGGGTTAAGGTAACGCGTTTAGGGGCACGTCATAAAGCAGACACCATGACCGAGCAAATTGATCCTTGGGGCCGAAGTGTTTTTTGGTATGGCTCGCTTGGCTCTGAAAGTGATGCTGGGGAAGGCACTGATTTCTATGCTGTCAATCAGGGTTATGCTGCAGTGACTCCGCTTAAGGTTGATATGACAGCGCATGAGAGCATCGATGCAATGTCTTCTTGGCTGGAAGGAGCTAATTAAGTGCTAGGCAATTATGCCCGCAGTGCAGAAGCTTTAGCTGAGCAATTAAAAGCATCGGGAGTACAAGATAAGAAGGTGCTACAGGTAATCAAAGATACCCCCCGACACCTTTTTATCGATGATGTGTTAAAGCACAAAGCCTATGAAAACACGGCATTGCCCATAGGTAATGGGCAAACGATTTCTCAACCATTTATTGTTGCAAAGATGACAGAAATTTTGCGACAAGTTGGCGTGAAAGGTAAGGTGCTTGAGATAGGTACAGGCTCTGGTTATCAAAGCGCGGTGCTAGCACAAGTGTTCGAGCAGGTGTTCAGTGTTGAGCGAATTAAATCACTGCAGTGGCAAGCAAAGCGACGTTTACATCAGCTAGACTTATACAATGTTTCTATGAAACATGGCGATGGCTGGCAAGGTTGGCAAACGAAAGGCCCTTTCTCTGGTATTATTGTTACCGCAGCAGCTAAGTCAGTACCGCAAGCCTTAGTTGAACAACTCGAAGACGAAGGTGCTTTATTGCTTCCCATAGGTGAAGAAGAACAAGTATTAACGCTTGTGGTACGAAAAGGCGAGCAATTTATAGAGCATAAAATGGCACCAGTACGCTTTGTCCCGTTAATAGCGGGAGAAATTTCGTTATGACCTTGCCTAACCTCTTCTTATCTTGTTATTTTTAATAAGTTAATCGTCAACTTTACTGGGTAAGTGAATGCAAGCAGTGAACATGTTCATTATTTTGTTACTAATTGTGTTCATTGCAGGATGTTCATCAACGCACACACCTGCCCCCGTGACTTCTTTGACTTATGCTGATTCATTATCATCACGAAAAATCATCATCAGAAACAATCGGTACACGGTGCAAAAAGGCGATACGCTGTTTGCTATTGCTTTTACCGCCAATAGGGACGTGCGTACGATTGCAGCCCTAAATAATATCAAACCACCATACACAATTTTTCCAGGTCAAAAGTTAGTACTAGCTAAACCTAAAACGCGCAATAAAAAAAGCACTCCACGCAAAGTTGTTAAAACAGAGACTATTGATAAGAAACAAAAAAATAACAACTTGGTAAAAAAAGATCTTGCGAAGCCAAAACAACGGGAGTATGTTCAAAAACAAGCCACTCAAAAAGTAAACACAGCAGCATCGAAAAAGAATGGCAAAATTGATTGGCAATGGCCGGCCCAAGGGCAAATAACCAAGCGCTTTTCTAACAAAGAGCAAGGTTATAAAGGCTTGCAGATCAAAAACAAATTAGGAACATCAGTAAGTGCGGCAGCAGCAGGGACAGTCGTATACGCAGGAAGCGCGTTGAGGGGGTATGGTAATTTAATCATCCTGAAACACAGTGATGATTACCTAAGTGCCTATGCTCACAACGATCGGCTACTTGTTCGGGAGCAGCAAAAAGTTAAAGCTGGGCAGAAAATTGCCGAAATGGGAAATACGGATGCAACGCAAACGGCTTTGAGGTTTGAGATTCGCTTTAAAGGCCAAGCGGTAAATCCTAAGAAGTATTTACCATAAATGCTTTTTTACTGACTGTATGATGGATTAATACCACTCACTCGCTTGGGAGGATGATATGGCTCAAACAGCAAAGAAAGAGACTAAGAAGCTAGTCACTGCAGAAGCTGAAGTTGATGAAGCAGTGATAGATGACGAAAAAATGGAACTTTTGGAAGATGTCGAAACGGAAGATGATGTTTTTGCAAAAGAAGAAACCGTTAAGAATTTAGATGCAACTCAGTTGTATTTAGGCGAAATTGGTTTTTCCCCTCTATTAAGTGCCGAAGAAGAAGTTTATTTCGCGCGTAAAGCACTTAAAGGCTGTGAGGCTTCTCGCAAACGCATGATCGAAAGTAATTTGAGATTAGTGGTTAAAATTGCTCGTCGCTACAATAATCGTGGTCTTGCACTTCTTGATTTAATAGAAGAAGGCAATTTGGGCCTGATCAGAGCGGTTGAAAAATTTGACCCAGAACGAGGCTTTCGCTTTTCAACCTATGCAACGTGGTGGATAAGACAAACCATCGAACGTGCGATTATGAATCAGACTCGTACGATTCGCCTTCCTATCCATGTTGTTAAAGAACTCAACGTATACCTAAGAACAGCTCGTGAACTGACACAAAAGCTAGACCATGAGCCAACTGCAGAAGAAATTGCAGAATGTCTAGATCGTCCAGTTGAAGATGTCACTAAAATGCTTCGACTAAACGAAAAAATCACCTCTGTTGATACGCCAATAGGCGGTGAGAATGATAAAGCGCTACTAGATATCATTGCTGATGAGAAGGGATTTGGCCCTGAAAACGAAGTTCAAAACAATGATATCAATAAGCACATTGTTGATTGGCTCGGTGAGCTTAATCCTAAGCAACGTGAAGTGCTAGCAAGACGTTTTGGTTTATTGGGGTATGAACCTTCAACATTAGAAGATGTCGGCAGAGAAATTGGTTTAACACGTGAGCGTGTAAGACAAATTCAAGTTGAAGCTCTGAGACGCTTAAAAGATATTCTACAGCATGAAGGTTTAAATATTGATAGTTTATTCGAGCAACAATAAGCTTAATTTAAGAATAAAAAACCACTTCTATTGAAGTGGTTTTTTTGTGGTACTAATTCGTCGCTGAATTGAGTAAGCCTTTTAATTTATAGAGTAACTCATGTGCCTGGCGAGGTGTCAGATCATCAGGATCAATGTGCGCAAGTTGTAGTTCAACTTCTGACTCTTGTATAACAGGCTCTAATGGTAATTGACCTTGTGACTGAGCGGTTGGCTTTTGTTCATCAATCACACTTTCATGTTGCTCAAGGCGTTTTAACTTCTCTTTTGCCATGGCTAAAACGGGTTTTGGCACTCCCGCGAGTCCTGCCACTTGCAGGCCAAAACTTTTACTCGCAGCCCCATCTAAGACCGTGTGTTTAAAGGCAATCGTATCGTTGTGTTCTACCGCATCTAAATGCACGTTTACAAGCCCTGTTTGTTGCTCTGCCAGCTCCGTTAGCTCAAAGTAGTGAGTTGCAAAGAGTGTTTTAGCATTGAGCTTACTCGCTAGGTAGTCAGCGGTTGCATAAGCCAAAGATAAACCATCGTAGGTGCTGGTACCACGGCCGATTTCATCCATTAACACTAGAGAGTTCTCAGTGGCATTGTTAAGAATGGTGGCGGTCTCGGTCATTTCAACCATGAAGGTTGAGCGACCAGAAGCAAGATCATCACTTGCGCCAATACGTGTAAATATACGGTCAATGTGGCCTATACGCGCTTTACTTGCTGGTACGTAAGAGCCAATGTGTGCCATTAAAGTGATAAGCGCTGTTTGACGCATATAGGTCGATTTACCACCCATGTTAGGACCAGTGATGATCAACATCTTACGTTGCTCATTGAGTTTCACTGGGTTGGCAATAAATGGCTCTTGACTTACATGCTCAACAACTGGGTGGCGACCATCAATGATGTCGATGCCACTTTCTAGCGTTAATTCTGGTTTGCAGTAATCGAGCGTCTGGGCACGCTCAGCTAACGTATTCAATACATCTAAGTCAGCGAGTGCTGCAGACATTAATTGTAGTTGCTCTAGGTAAGGCGCAATGTATTCGAATAACTGCTCGTATAATTGTTTTTCAAGTGCCAGAGCCTTACTTTGACTGCCCAATACTTTGTCTTCATGCTCTTTTAGTTCAGGAATGATATAACGCTCGTTGTTTTTAAGCGTTTGGCGACGAATATATTCAGGTGGCACCAGGTGTGAGTTAGCGCGGCTAATTTCAATGTAAAAGCCATGCACCTTGTTGTAGCCAATTTTAAGTGTGCTTATTCCAGTGCGCTCACGTTCACGCACTTCTAATTTTTCAAGAATATCTGTGGCACCTTGGCTTAGTGCTCGCCACTCATCAAGTTCAGCGTTATAGCCAGTAGCAATTACGCCGCCATCGCGGATCAGCACGGGCGGGTTATCAATAATCGCTTGCTCTAAGAGTGACTGTAGCTTAGGCAATACAGGCGATTGATCGCAGATCAACTTTATACGTGGATCGGCTGCCTCATCGAG
This sequence comes from Pseudoalteromonas sp. NFXS53, assembly GCF_056629255.1. NCBI lineage: Bacteria > Pseudomonadati > Pseudomonadota > Gammaproteobacteria > Alteromonadales > Pseudoalteromonadaceae > Pseudoalteromonas > Pseudoalteromonas sp. NFXS53. Next base: position 8,686 of record NZ_JBWVBR010000016.1, read on the forward strand.
TAAAGCATGCAGCGGTGCAAGAGCTTGTAAGGCACCGCGTAAACGCGTTAAATCGCGAGGGCGGGCACTACATAGCGCAAGACGAGCGACCACGCGCTCAATATCGCCAATATGTCTTAAGCTGTCATAGAGCTCCATACAAATTTGGCTATTGATCAAGCTGGCAATGGCATTTAGTCGAGCATTTAGTTCGTTGCGATCACGAACTGGTGTATGAATACGACGCTTTAATAAACGTGAGCCCATTGGTGTCGCGGTTTTATCTAATACTTGCGCTAGGGTGTTTTCGATCCCGCCAGATAGATTGACTGTCAGCTCTAAGTTTTTACGAGTTGCCGCATCTAAGATCACCGCATGTTCGTTCTTCTCAAGGGTAATGGCGCGAATATGTGGCAAAGCAATGCGTTGTGTATCTTTAACATATTGCATCACACAGCCTGCTGCGATTAAGCCTGTATGGGCTTTTTCAACACCAAAGCCGATTAGATCTTGTGTACCAAACTGCTGGCAAAGCAAATGTTTTGCAGTATCTAAATCAAATTCCCAATCAGGGCGACGACGACCGCCTTTGACTTGCTCAAGTAAAAACAGATTCTGGAATGACTCAGGATAAAGTAATTCTGCGGGTTGCAGGCGCTGTAGCGTCGAAACCAATGCTTCATCGGTGTTTAATTCAACAATGTTAAAACGGCCTGAGTTGATATCAAGATAAGCGACGCCGTATTGGCCTTGTTTATTTTGATAAACGCTGGCAAGTAAGTTGTCTTGACGCTCTTGTAACAAAGCTTCATCACTAACCGTACCCGGTGTGACAATACGCACCACTTTTCGCTCAACCGGCCCTTTGCTGGTTGCAGGATCGCCAACCTGCTCACAAATCGCCACTGACTCACCCATCTGCACTAGGCGAGCAAGATAGTTTTCTACAGCATGATAAGGCACACCCGCCATTGGGATAGGGGCACCGCCAGCTTTACCGCGATGGGTTTGTGAAATATCAAGCAGTTGAGCGGCACGAATAGCATCATCAAAGAACAGTTCATAAAAGTCACCCATGCGATAAAACAGTAAAATATCTTGATGATCTGCTTTGATCCGCAGATATTGCTGCATCATGGGAGTTTGTTGTTTTATAGTATGTTCTGAATATAAATCTATCGACATGCAATGACCTAAAAGGATAATGATGGAGCTACAGCAACAAGTGAGTACTCTAGCGTCAAAGTTGGGCGCTATTTTAGCTGATAAACGACTGACGATCACTACCGCTGAATCATGTACAGGCGGAGGAGTGAGTTATGCGCTTACCGACACATCGGGCAGTTCACGATATATTGATCGCTGCTTTGTCACCTACAGTAATGAAGCTAAGCAGGCATTGCTAGGTGTCACTGAGAGTACTCTACAGGAGCACGGTGCTGTCAGTGAGCAAACCGTGTTAGAAATGTGTGCAGGCGCTGCAAAAGCTGCCAATGCAGATCTTGCTATTGCAATTTCGGGAGTCGCAGGGCCTACAGGAGGCAGTGATGAAAAACCGGTAGGTACTGTATGGTTTGGCCTGTATTTGGCGGGAAAACAATATACCTATCATTGTGTTTTTACTGGAAATAGAGCTGAAGTTAGAGAGCAAGCTATTGTTTTTTCTTTAGAAAAGTCAATTGAGCTATTAAATTCATAAAAATATGCTTGATACTGTAATTTCATACAGTATACTTACTGGCATTACGCAAGATTGGAGAAGCAAATGAACGACAATAAACAAAAGGCACTAGATGCCGCGTTATCACAAATTGAACGCCAATTTGGTAAAGGTTCAATCATGAAACTAGGTGATAGCCAAGCGTTAGACATTGAAGCAATTTCTACAGGCTCACTAGGTATTGATATCGCATTAGGCATAGGTGGTTTACCAACTGGTCGTATTGTCGAGATTTATGGTCCTGAATCATCAGGTAAAACTACGCTTACTCTTCAAGTTATTGCAGAAGCGCAAAAACAAGGCAAAACATGTGCATTCGTTGATGCTGAGCATGCATTAGATCCAGTCTACGCAGAAAAGCTGGGTGTTAACGTTGACGAGCTACTTGTTTCTCAGCCTGACACGGGTGAGCAAGCATTAGAAATCTGTGACATGCTGGTTCGTTCAGGTGCAGTAGATGTGGTGATTGTTGACTCGGTAGCAGCACTAACACCTAAAGCTGAAATTGAAGGTGATATGGGTGATGCACACGTAGGCCTTCAAGCGCGTCTAATGTCACAAGCTTTGCGTAAACTAACTGCAAATATCAAACGTTCAAATACGCTTTGTATCTTCATTAACCAAATTCGTATGAAGATTGGTGTGATGTTTGGTAACCCAGAAACAACGACGGGTGGTAATGCACTTAAGTTCTACTCATCAGTACGTATTGATATTCGTCGCATTGGCTCAGTGAAAGATGGCGATGAAGTAGTGGGTAACGAAACCCGAGTGAAAGTTGTTAAGAACAAAGTTGCGCCGCCATTTAAGCAAGCTGAATTTATTATCATGTATGGTCAAGGTATCTCTAAAGAAGGTGAGCTAATTGACCTAGGTGTGAAGCACAAACTGGTTGAAAAATCAGGTGCATGGTACAGCTACAACGGCAGCAAAGTTGGTCAAGGTAAGTCTAACTCAATTAAATTCCTAAAAGAGAACGTTGAGATCGCTAACGAGATTGAAGGTAAGCTAAGAGATATGCTTTTACTTCAAGCGACTATCGAACCTGAAGACGGTGAAGATAAAGGTTTAGCGGAAGGCGCAGAGCTTTAACCGCAACTAAATTCAGAATATCAAACAACATCTCAAAGCCTGCTTAGCAGGCTTTTTTTGTTTTTACACCTTATTGATTCTTCTTACGAGAGGTTGCTGGTGGGTATGCCATAGCTATGCAACAGTTAAGAAAAGTACATAGGTAAACACCTATTCAGATTAAAGAAATTTAAAATTGGTGGTTTATCTTTTTTATAATCCCTTTAAACTTATAGTGTTTCTTATTTAAAAATAAGGTTACCGTAAGTCTATGAAAGTACACCTTGGTCGTCGCGCATTTTCAGCTATGGAACTACATACTTTGTTCCATGGTTATATTTACGGTGATGAAAAGCAAAAGCGTGAACAGCCAAAGCATTGGCACTTTTGGTTGCCTCTAATTGCATACTATACCGGTGCTTACAGCGATGAAATTGGTAATTTAACCCTTGATGATGTGATTAAAATAGAGGGCGTGCATTGCTTTAAATTTGCAACACACCAGAAAATTCAGTCTAGAGTAGTCCCTATTCATACCGCATTATGGCAAGCTGGATTAGAACCGTATTTAGAGTTTGTGAAAAGCCAGAACGAACAGCGTTTGCTGTTTGACCTGCCAGCAAAAACAGGACGCTACAGCGAAAAAGTGCGTATTTGGTTTTCGGGTGAAGGTAAGCGATTAGGGTATTTACAAAAGTGCGATATTCCAAGTATTGATCAGCAAGGCCACAAAACGTCAGTGAGTAGCCTGCGTTTGAACTTCGAACAGCAAATTCGTATTTCAGCCATTCAACACTTAAACAAACCTGCATTTCATTATTTATTAGGCTTAAAAGATAATGACCTATTAAAAGAACCGTCTCCACAGTTATTAAAAAAGATCATTGCACCAGTAAGGGTGATCAATTCGTCTGTTCATTGGCAGCGCTTTTTAGAAAGGCATTGATATGAGTCGGTTCTTGAAGTTTATTAACCGTATCTACAGAGCTATTAGGCTGAGCTTATTTTGCTCTTTATTGCGCGACATAAAGTCAGTGCCTACATAAACTCAATCGGAGAGTCGATATTAATGTGCTTCCTTTAATTGTAGGCGCTGGTTTATCCTGCGCTTTTTATAAGCTAGACAGTAATAAATAAGAAATCAGGCCATCGCTAAGTCTGTCTTACCACCTAACCAGCGGGCTACCAGTGGCTTCACCGTCTCCGGCTGCTGCTGCATCAGTGTAAAAGCCAGTGCGCGAACTTGCGGTAATAAGTGTTTATCACGATTTAAGTCTGCCACTTTAAACTCAGCTAAGCCGGTTTGTTTAGTACCAAGTACTTCACCAGGGCCGCGAATCTCTAAATCCCGCTCTGCAATCACAAAACCATCATTGCTGTCTCTCAGTACACCTAAGCGCTTTTGTGCCGTTACAGACAGTGGCGCATGATAAAGTAGCAGGCAATGCGATGCGATGACACCACGGCCAACACGGCCTCTTAGCTGGTGGAGTTGGGCTAATCCTAAGCGTTCAGGGTTTTCAATAATGATTAAACTGGCATTGGGGACGTCCACCCCAACTTCAATCACCGTTGTTGCAACCAACACATGGTATTCACCAGCTTTAAAAGCCGCCATGATCTCTTGTTTTTCTTGCGGTTTCATTCGACCATGCACTAGGGCTATTTTTAATTCTGGTAGTAATTCTTTTAATTGCGCAGCGGTGTCTTCAGCAGCTTGGCACTGTAAAACCTCAGATTCATCGATAAGCGTGCACACCCAATAAACTTGGCGCTGATCTTCTATACAGGCACTCTTCACCCTTTGTATCACTTGCTCACGACGTGTATCTGGCACCGCTACTGTGGTGATTGGCGTGCGCCCCGGAGGGAGTTCATCAATGACCGAGGTTTCTAAATCGGCATAAGCGGTCATTGCTAACGTACGCGGAATAGGTGTGGCAGTCATAACTAACTGGTGCGGGTAGCAGTTATTGAATTTGCCCTTTTCTCTGAGCGCTAAACGTTGATGTACACCAAAACGATGCTGCTCATCTATAATAATTAATGCCAGATTATGAAATTCGACTTGTTCTTGGAAAAGCGCGTGGGTGCCGATCACCATCTGGGCTTTGCCCGAAGCAATACTTTCGAGTACTTGAGTACGCTCTTTGCCTTTGGTTTTGCCACCTAACCAAGCGGTTTCTATACCTAAGCTGCTGAACCAATTTTTAAAACTAATGCCATGCTGTTCAGATAAAATCTCAGTTGGGGCCATTAATGCAACCTGATAACCCTTTGCAATGACAGTCAAAGCGCTGAGCGCCGCAACGAGGGTTTTACCAGAGCCCACATCCCCCTGAACTAAACGCATCATGGGGTAGGGCTGTTGCAAGTCTTGTTTAATTTCTGCCACGACGCGGCTTTGCGCATTGGTTGGACTAAACGGTAGCTGAGCTAAAAATTCGGGTTCGAGTTTATTCGTCGGTGGTAAGGGTACCGCTTGCACCGCCTGACCTTTTTGGCGCAATTGCAATAAACTGAGGTTTTGCGCTAACAGTTCTTCAAACGCCAAACGTTTCTGTGCGGGATGCTCACCTAATTCGAGTAAGCTCAAGTCGGTATCTTGAGGTGGTCGATGAAGTTGCAATACAGCGTCTTTTAAACTCAGTTGATTAGGGCGATATTGCTGCGGTAAATATTCTTCTAAATCATACTTATCGAGTAAATCGAGCGCTTTGTTGGCAATACTACGAATGCTCAGCTGCTTTAGGCCTTCGGTTGTAGGGTAAACCGCGGTTAGGGTTGCGAGGTTCGGATCTTGCGGCTCTGTTGGGCAACTGCGAATGTTGTATTCTGGGTGTGCCATTTCAAGCCCAGCACGTCCTCGTCTTACCTCACCGAAACATCGGATGATCTTGCCGGGTGACATGGCATTCTTTTGTGCAGCATTAAAATTAAAGAAGCGCAGCGTAAGTCTACCGGTCCCATCGTTAACGTGGCAAACCAACATGCGACGTTTACCGAAGGTAATATCACTGTGCTCAATTTCAGCTTCAATACTGACATGAGTATGCGGCATTAACTCATTAATCGTATAAGTGCGTGCGCGGTCTTCGTAGCGAAGTGGTAAATGAAATAGCATGTCTTGCACAGAAGCAATGCCTAATTTAGCTAAACGTTCGGCAACTTTAGGCCCAACACCTTTGAGCTCAATGATTGGGTAGTTGGCTAAATTAGGACTCGACATACTATTCCTTAATGACTCTTATATGACTACTTTTGTTTAAACTTAAGCGTGTTCCAAAACGCTTCATCTGCGACAATTTCACCTTCATCATCGAGTGCAGGGTAAGGTAAGCCTTTCTCCACACAACGATTCGCAATAATAGGATGGCAGCCTTCAAACAGGAGTTTGTGTTTAACCTCAGCATCTAACATATCGTTGCGATCGTAAAGGCCTGCTTCTTCACGCTGTCTTTGTGCTTCATATAAAATCAGTGCAGCAGCCACCGATACATTGAGTGATTGCACCATACCAGCCATTGGAATAACAATGTGCTTATCGGCATGGGCAAGTGCTTTGTCTGAGATTCCTAAACGTTCTTGACCCACGATCACAGCAGTCGGCTTGGTATAATCAATTTCGCGGAAATCAACGGCTTCATCACTGAGGTTGGTTGCCAATAGTTGAATGCCAGGGTTTTGTTCGCGGATCGCAGCAACTGCCTGATCAATATCATCATGCATGTGTGTCTCAACCCAGTTTTTGCTGCCGCCAGAGGTGTTGTTGGTTAAGCGACGCTGATCTTGTGGCCATACAGCATGTACATGGTGGCAGCCTACAGCGTCAGCGGTGCGCACAATGGCAGATAAATTATGATGCTTATGCACTTCATCTAAACATACCGTTAAGTCGGTTTGGCGTCTGTCTAAAACCTGCTTTACGCGATGAAAACGTTTATTGTCCACGGTTACTACTCTAATTCTCAAAATTATGCCGATTATACGCGGTTATCGCGCTTAGGGCATTACTTCACGGCAAATTGGGTTTTGCAGTGAAATCAGTGTTTCTGTTGATTGAATGGCTTCTATGGTTTGTATTTTATTGATCAGTACATCTTGTAGATGATCGATTGAACGCGCCATGACTTTAATAAAAATACTGTAGTTGCCAGTGGTGTAATAAGCTTCTACAACTTCATTAAAGCCTCTTAGCTGTTCAATGGTGCTCGGGTAGTCACCCGCATGTTTTAGGTTAACCCCAATAAAGCAGCAAACGTCATAACCAAGTTGCTTTGGATCTATGGTGACTTGCGTACCAAGTATGATGCCCGCTTGCTTCATTTTTTCTACGCGAACATGAATGGTTCCCGAACTCACGGCAAACCGTTTTGCTAATTCGGCATAAGGTGTACGCGCATTATCCATTAATGCGTGCAAAATCGATTTATCGAGATTATCGATCTGATAATTTTCCATGCGTTTAAAGGCTCGTAATTTATGAATCATTAAAATTTACCTGAAATTTTTAATGAAAAATATAGCGTAAAGGTATTTTTGTTATTGGATCTTGTTTTTATGTTCGAATTTGTTGACGATGGATTCAACAGCACAGAGCGAGCTGGGTTGAGTATACCGATTCGCTTAACTAAAAAATTCTTTTTTGAGGCGAGAAAAACTAGGCGATAACAAGGCATAAACTTTGTTGTTTAGTGATTCTAAAGTAGAAGTTTATAACGCAGTTTGCGCCAGTTTAGATCCTTCAAAAAGATTGAGTGTTATTGCGAAGCGGTATACCCCTCTGTGTCATCGAATATTGGGAATGAGGAACCAAATATGAAAACAAGTTATCTAGAAACACAAAAACAGATCAGTGCCGTGAAACGCTTTTTCTCGGAGCAACTAGAAAGCCAGCTTGGCTTGTTAGAAGTTCAAGCGCCTATTTTGGCTAAAGTTGGCGACGGCATTCAAGATAACTTGAGCGGCACAGAAAAAGCGGTTTCAGTGAAGGTAAAAACATTACCAGAAGCGAGCTTTGAAGTGGTGCATTCACTGGCTAAATGGAAACGCAAAACTTTAGGCGATCATGGCTTTGCTGTCGGTGAGGGGTTATATACGCATATGAAAGCGCTGCGTCCTGATGAAGATAAACTATCGCCGATTCACTCTGTCTTTGTTGACCAGTGGGATTGGGAGAAAATAATCTGTGCTGACAGTGAGCGCTCTCTAACAAAACTTAAGTCTACTGTTGAGACATTATTTTCAGCCATTAAAGCAACTGAGAAAATGGTGGCGAGCGAGTTTGGTTTAACGCCATTCTTACCAGAAAAAATTACTTTTGTGCACAGTGAAGAATTACGCCAAATGTACCCTGACTTTACCGCTAAGCAACGCGAAAAAGCTATTGCTCAAGAATATGGTGCGGTATTCTTAATCGGTATTGGCGGTGCATTAGGCGACGGAGAAATTCATGATGTGCGTGCACCTGACTATGATGACTGGTCTACAGCAACTTGTGATAAATATCAGGGCTTGAACGGCGATATCCTAGTTTGGAACCCTGTGCTTGAAGATGCTTTTGAAATCTCCTCTATGGGTATTCGTGTTTGTCCTGAGTCGTTAAAGCGTCAGTTAGCGATCACTTCAGATGATGCGCGTTTAGAGCAAGATTGGCATCAACAGCTGGTGGCGGGTGAGATGCCGCAAACCATAGGCGGTGGTATTGGGCAGTCGCGCTTAGTGATGTTGATGTTACAAAAACAGCATATTGCACAGGTTCAGGTAGGCGTGTGGGGCGATGAACTAGAACAGCAAGTTGAAGGCGTGTTGTAAGTTCGGTAGCACCGACTTTACGTCGGGTTTTGTTTAGCTAGCGAGTTCTGAGGGTAAAGTTAGCGAGTGATGAGAATTAGTTACTCTGAATTGTAGGCGCAGGTTTACCCTGCGCTTTTTTATGCGCGACATAAAGTCGGCACCTACGGGCTTTGACTGTGGATTAGTTGCTAGAATCGTCACCCTGAACTTGTTTCAGGGTCTATGACCTAAAAAATAGATTCTGAAATAAACTCGGAATGACAAGGTTGAGCTATTACAGTTTAGAGTCAATTTTTTGTTTGAACTTTAGACGCAGGTTTACCCTGCGCTTTTTTGTGCGTGATATAAAGTGAGCGCCTACGAGCTTTGAATATATTTAAGAGTCTATTCTGAGTGAATTTGGTCGTACTTATGGCGAGATGTTTTAAAAGTTGTCGGACTAAAGCCGCGATCTACAAGTGAAAAAGTGTTGTTTGGTATGTCGTTTTTTATGGTGACAAATTTTATGAAGCAAATTACAAAAAATTTAAAACTCAATCTTTACTTCATTATCGATGAGCCTGGCTGTACAAGGAGGATATTGTCTTTGTGTTTTATAAACGCGATCGAAGATATGGATCTCGACGTCACTGTTTAAGGTTTTGTTTGCCGTTAATAGGGTATTGTCGAGTAAGTCATGTAAGTGGTGATCTAACTCGCTGAGCTGCTTTTCTAGTTGTTCAGCTTGTTGACAATAATGTTGCTGAGTTGCCAAAATTTTCTGCATGATTTCTTTTTTCTTATCAGCATCTTTTAAATGGTCTGCTTTCTCTACCGCTTGCTGAAGGGCGTTTAGCTGCTCTTCAACGGCACTCAGCTCTTTTACACATTCATCCGTTTTTTCAGTTAAAGCCATCCCACTGCGCGCTAAGAATATATTCATTTTAGTACCAGATGATGTGCCAATTTCTCCTGCAATGACTTTCTGTGCATCAATAATTTCACCACCGATTAACTTACCGTTTGGTTTGTCACCATCGCCAATGGTAATAGTATCAAACGCTTTTAAATCACAGTGGTTGCTTTGTTTATGTACAGTAATATTATTTGCTTCAAGGTAAGCATATTGGCCATGAGAAATCTCAATATTCCCTCCAGCAATGAGCTTACAGGTCAGTTCTTCATCATTATGTTGGTGATCAAGGTGACCAATAACAGCTTGTTTTACCTCTATATTTCCCTTTGTTTGTATTTCGGCTGACTCTACGCTGCCAAGAATAGTGACATCACCTTTAGCGATAATTTTCATACCTGGTGCAACGTTTTTGCTGACGACTACACTACCGTCAAATTCGATATGGCCACTTTTGACACTGACTTCATCAATCGTAAAAACATCATCGACTCTTAAGCCGTTATTGATTTCACTCGGGCAACCCGACAGTGTTGCAATCAGTTGTAGAGGGTTTTTAGTTGAGATCTCGGTGCCTTCACCGGCTGTTAACTGAAAAGTATCACCTGGTTTGGCCGGTAAAGTTTCTCCTAAAACGTTAAAGCCATCAGTGCCATTTGTAGCGGGGATTTGTGTTGCTAATAATGTCCCTTTTTCGACACTTGCTAGTGCACCAAAGTCCCGCATGTCGACACTACCATCATCACGAAGTTTGGGTTGTTTTAAGCGCTGTTTTAAAGTACAAACATGTAGTTTTAACGTGGCAGGATCACCGTTGGTCGGCAATCTCCCCTGTGCAAGCATTTCTGAAACTTCATCTCCAGGCTGTGCTAGATGTTGCTTCTTAAGCAAATTCTCAAGGTAGACATTTTTGAAACCACGGGTAACGCCAGCGGCAATCAGTGCTTTTTTAGCCTCTTCGAGTGAAATAGCCTTACCGCCAAAGGCAACTGTAATTGTACCAATAGCTTGCATTTTCTCTTCACAGACATCGACTTTTAATGTGGCGTCATGCTTAATGGCGACCGCTAAAATCTTTTCTGTTTGATCGCCTTTAAAATACGCTTTAATACTCTCGTGATCGACTTCACATTGCGCAAACGGCGACTTTTTTAAGGCATCAATAATAAAGCCTTCGCTCGGAGGCGCGGCTTGAGTGATGTCCATTAAAATTTTGCCATTATGTGCAAGTTTAAACACGTTATCCACCTTATAAAGCGAAAACCTAATACTTTTGGTTAGTTAAATTTGTTTTAACTACCACCAGATTGCTTAAAAGTAAGACATTAGTCAAGTGTGTAAGATCAAAGGTTTGGGTAATAGCTAAAGTAGCAAGCAGGGAGGAAAATGAAGCAGGGGAAAAGTAAAACTATGGGCACAATAAAGATGTCATGCCCATAGTCAAAGTGATTACAACGTGAAGCTAAGCTGTAAACCAGCGCCTATGTCGTTCTCACCAGATGTTTGTGCCATTAAGTCTAGGCGTACAACGCCAAATGGGCTTAATCCAAAGCCAACACTATAGCTGTCTTCTTTATCGCCATTGAAATCGTGACGGTAACCAGCACGAATTTGTACCCAGTCAAACGCATTTAATTCTAAACCAAGACGTGCGAATTGGCTTTCTTCAGTTAGGTTTGAATGTTGAGGTGCAGTTAAATCAACATCAGCAGCAAGGGTAACGATGTCACCGTTGTAAGAGATACCTGCGATATACTCAGGGCCAACTTTGTAAGAAGGCGTGATACCTTGGCTTGTTACAGAGTCGTAGTCATTTTCGATGAGGTTTTTAGCTACGAAACCAACAGTGACTCTTTCAGTTAGCTCAGTTGCTAAGCCAATATCAAAGTTGAAGTTATTTTCTGTTTTCGTGTAATCGTTTGCATCAAAGTCATCTTCGTCGAAGTCATTTACTTTTGATACGTAGTTAAATGAATCAACTTGTTGGAACTTAGGTGTGATGCTCCAATATACTTGCTTATCAGAAACAGTAAACTGATTTGCATAGGCAAAACCAATTTCGCTAATTGCTGCACCGACAACTTGTAAGCGAGAGTTTAACTCTTCAAGTTCTTCAGGCGTTTGGGCATTTGCAATTACATTTACATCATCACCAGAAATGAATAGGTTTGCAGTTGCATCAATATCTGTATTGGCATATAGCGCAAAGCCACCAATGCGGCTAGGTGATGCAAGGGCCAGTGCTAGGTTTGCTTCAATATTGATACCACCGTTTAATTTATCTAAATCAGATGCTAGTTGCTTTCTAGCTCTATCTAATTGATCAACGGTAACATTACCGCCAGATTCAGCTCGTTCTAATAAGTCTGAAAGCTCGTCGAAGCTATCTTGGAAAGTATCGATGTGGTCACGCAACTCTTGCTCGTCTCGAACAAATACGTTAGCAGAAGGTAAGATTAAGCCGAAATCGTCAGTCTCATCAGAGTGGCGATTGATCAGTGCAGGGTTTATTAACACTGAAGATAGGTAGTCTGCAGAAGCGACACCGACATTACCCATACCTTGAGAGCGAGTATCAGCAGCCGACACAGCCGCAGACGTTGCACTTGCTAAAAGTGCTAAAGCAATACGTTTTTTCATCTATGAAAACCTTGTTGTATTGAGAGCAGAAAAGTTACGCTTATTCTAGCAGCTTCAGCGGCATCGCATAAAAACTTTCAGTTAAAAAAATATGAAAGATTAATTGATATCAACTTTCTTAATAACTAGAAAGTAGTTAGCTCAGGCTCGAATGCGAGACAAAGGGCGTCTAGCCGGGGGGCTTCATGGATGAATAATTGGCAGTGTCCATCTCATGGTAACGAATTATTCAGAACCAGTCGGGCGAGAGCCGCCCGAAAATAGCGAAAGCGTGCAGCTATTTTAGGCTCGAACGCGAGACAAAGGACGTCGAGCCGGGCGGTGCTTCATGGATGAATAATTGGCAGTGCCTATCTCATGGTAACAAATTCTTCAGAACCCGTTGGGTGTATCGCCACTACAGAATCAAAGTCTGCTTTTGTCGCGCCCATCTTCATTGCCACAGCAAAACCTTGGATCATTTCATCAACCGCAAAACCAATACCGTGTAAACCAACGATTTTCTCGTCTTCGCCCACACAGACTAGCTTCATTTTACAAGGCTGGCGGTGCTGTGTCACAGCGGTGTACATAGCAGCAAACGTAGAAGTGTATACTTTCACATTTTCTTCGCCGTACTGTGCGATCGCTTGTGGCTCGGTTAAGCCGATTGTGCCGATAGGCGGGTGGCTAAATACCACTGTTGGTACTAGTTCATAATCCATTTTGGCATCAGGCAATTCTGGATTAAATAAACGCTCAGCCAACATACGACCTGCTTTTACGGCTACAGGCGTCAGTTCAATACCGCCTTCCATAATGTCGCCCAGTGCATAGATACCCGGTACAGAGGTGTTTTGGTATTCATCAGTTTTAATAAAGCCGCGCTCAGTGGTTTCAACATCAGTGGCTTGTAGATTGATTAAATCAGTAACAGGTTCACGACCAATCGCCCAAATGACTTGGTCAACCGTATGGCTGTCACCATTTTCTAAATGCAAGGTTACAGAGCCATCAGTTTCTTTTGTCAGCGCTTTTGGTGTCGCGTTGGTATGAAGTGTAGGGCCTTCTTTTTCCATCACTTCAGTGAGTGTTTCAACAACTAAAGGGTCGAAGCTACGAAGTGGTGCATGTTTACGAACAAAAAGATGTGTTTCAGTACCAAGGCTATTTAAAACACCAGCAAGTTCAACAGCAATATAACCTGCGCCAATTACTGCCACACGTCGTGGTTGCTCGTCTAATTCAAAGAAACCGTTTGAGTCGATACCGTACTCAGCACCAGGAATATTTGGAATCGAAGGACGGCCACCAACCGCGATAGAAATATGATCAGCCGTATAGTACTCACCGTTCACTTCGATGGTTTTGTTATCAACGAATTTAGCAAAGCCGTTGATCACGGTAACGCCATTTTTTGCTAAATAGCCTTCGTAGCCTTTGTGAATTCGGCCAATATAGGCTTCGCGGCTCTCAACTAATTTTGCCCAATCGAAGTTTTTAAGTTCAACATCAAAGCCATAGTCTGGTGCGTAAAGCTTAATTGCTTCAGCGACTTGTGCGCCGTGCCACATCACTTTTTTTGGTACACAACCGACGTTTACACAAGTGCCGCCCATGTGTTTAGCTTCAATTAAAGCGACTTTTGCGCCACGCATTGCCGCACGGTTAGCCGATGCAATACCACCGCTACCACCGCCAATGGCAATATAATCAAAATGTTGAGCCATAAAAACTCCTTAAAAATTGGTTTTATGTTCTAAGCTTTCTGTAATAGAAAGGCGAAGTATCAAGAATATTTCAGTCTAACTTGTAATTGCGGCATTTGCCCCAATTTCAATGCTAATACGTTAAATATGTCATAAAAGAACATATTAATAGAGCAAGATTAAAGGAAAGAGTATTTATGAGTAACCCACTGATTGGTCTTGAAGGTTTGCCACCATTTTCGAAAATTCAACCAGAGCATGTAGTGCCTGCACTTAAAGCTGCAATTGAACATTGTCGTAAAACCATTGACGAAGTATTGGCAAAACAAGCATTCACTTGGCAAGGGCTGGTGGTGCCACTTGAAGAGGCGGATGACAAGCTTTCTCGTATGTGGTCGCCAGTATCACACATGCACTCAGTGGTTAACTCTGACGATTTACGTAAAGCCTATGATGAGTGCTTGCCACTTATTTCAGAATATTCAACCTATGTGGGCCAGCACCAAGGTTTATATGAAGCCTATAAAGCGTTAAAAGGCTCAGAAGAATTTGCATCACTGAGCATTGCCCAGCAGACCTCAATCAATAACGCGCTACGTGATTTCACCTTGTCGGGGATCGCGTTAGATAGCGACAAGCAAAAGCGTTATGGTGAAATTTCAGCGCGTTTATCAGAGCTTGCTGCAAAGTTTGGTAATAATGTCATGGATGCCACGCAAGCATGGCAAAAACATATCACAGATGAAAGCGAACTTGCCGGCTTGCCTGAGTCGGCAATTGCGTTAGCGGCGCATACGGCACAAAGTAAAGAGCTTGAAGGCTGGGTGTTTACTTTAGATATTCCGTCTTACCTTCCTGTTATGACATACGCTGATAACCGCGAGTTACGCGAAGAAATGTACCGCGCATTTTGTACTCGCGCCTCTGATCAAGGGCCAAATGCTGGTGAGTTTGATAACTCTGAGATTATGGCAGAAGAGCTAAAGTTACGTCATGAACTGGCACAACTGCTTGGTTTTGACAGCTTTGCAGATAAATCATTGGCGACAAAAATGGCCGAAAGTCCGGCGCAAGTTTTTGAGTTCTTGAATGATTTAGCCGCTAAGTCAAAACCACAAGCTGAGCAAGAATTAAAAGAGCTACAAGCATTTGCTGAGTCTGAATATCAAATGACTAACTTACAAGCATGGGATTACGGTTACTTTGGTGAGAAGTTAAAGCAAGCTAAGTATGCCATTTCAGACGAACAGTTACGTCCTTACTTCCCTGCAGATACGGTATTAAAAGGCTTGTTCACTACAGTCAATAAACTATTTGGCATTAAAGTTACTGAGCTTTCTGATTTTGATACTTATCATGAAGATGTTCGCTTCTTTGCTGTACACGATAAAAACGATGAACTTCGTGGTCACTTCTACCTAGATTTATATGCGCGCGAGCACAAACGTGGTGGCGCGTGGATGGATGACTGCATGGGTCGTAAAATTCGCGCCAACGGCGAGCTGCAAACACCTGTTGCGTACTTAGTATGTAACTTCAATAAAGCCGTCGGCGACAAGCCTGCTTTATTCACTCACAACGAAGTGACCACTTTATTCCACGAGTTTGGTCATGGTATTCACCATATGTTGACGCAAATCGATGCTTCAGCGGTGGCGGGTATTAATGGTGTGGCGTGGGATGCCGTTGAGCTACCAAGTCAGTTCTTAGAAAACTGGTGCTACGAAGAAGAAGCACTGAGCTTTATCTCGGGTCACTTTGAAACCGGTGAGCCATTGCCTAAAGAGTTACTTGATAAATTATTGGCTGCTAAAAACTTCCAATCAGCAATGCAGATGCTTCGTCAGTTAGAGTTTAGTTTATTCGACTTCCATATTCATGCTGATTATAAGGCCGAAGAAGGTTGTCAAATTCAGTCTATTTTAAATGAAGTACGTAAGCGTACAGCCGTGGTTAAAGCACCTGAGTTTAACCGTTTCCAACATGGTTTTAGTCATATTTTCGCAGGTGGCTATAGCGCGGGATATTACTCATATAAATGGGCGGAGGTTTTATCGGCAGATGCGTTTTCTCGTTTTGAAGAAGAAGGCGTGTTTAACCCACAAACTGGACAAGACTTTATGCAGAATATTCTAGAAAAAGGTGGCTCAGAAGCCCCAATGGAATTATTTAAACGCTTTAGAGGCAGAGAGCCACAAGTTGACGCACTTCTGCGTCATAGTGGTATTGCTTAAACATTTGAAAATGCAATTGTAGGCTGTGACTTTATGTCACGCTTATTTGTTAACAGCGCCTACAGATCACTTGTAAACATTTGAGTAAAAAACTGCTGAATAATTACCCAGAGTTTGATGTAGTTATAAAAATAAAAGCGTCTTCGGGCGCTTTTATGCTTTTTGGGGTTCGCAAAATTATCATCTCCAGCTATGCTATTTAAAGACATGATTTATTAAGGGAAATGGTATGAGCAGACTGGTGCTGGCTATCGATGACGACAAGTTAGTGCATAAGATCATCGAAGACGCGTTGGCTGAAAGCTGTAAATTGATCCGAGCTAAAAATGGTGATGAAGGATTGCGGTTAGCCCTTAAATATCAACCCGATATTATTCTTCTTGATGTAGAAATGCCTGGCATGAACGGCTTTGAAGTATGTGAAAAGCTAAAAAAAGCGTCACAAACCAAAGAAATTCCAGTGATGTTTCTTTCTTCTCGCACAGATATCTCTGAGCGTATGCGTGGTTATAACTCTGGTGCTGCAGACTACATAGTAAAACCTTTTAACCGAGAAGAGTTGCTTGCCAGAATCAATGTACTTGATGACTATCGCCAAGTGTCTCAGCGTCTTAAACAAGATATGGAGCAAGCGCAGATAACTGCTGAAATCGCCATGACAGACTCCGGCGATATGGGTCGGATTATGCGCTATGTTGGCCAGTCGTATCACGCCCATGATCTAGAAAGTTTATCGAGCTTTTTCTTCGAATTCTTTGTGCCTTTACAGCTAGAAGTCGCGGTCGCATTTTGGCATCAACAAGGTGAGGTGTTTAAATCTGCTGAAGGTGCTATTCAGCCAATTGAGCAAGAGTTATTAGAGCAAAATCGTGAAGGTAGTCGTTTTGTCGACTTTGGCCGTCGTACCATTATTAACTACCCGAAGGTCTCCTTACTGATTAAGAATATGCCGACCGAAGATCCTGGTATGTACGGTCGTTACAAAGACTTGCTACCACATATTTTGGAGGCGACGAATGCCAAAATTCAAGATATGGAAGAGAGCGAGCAAGCAATCGAGCAAGTAGAACACATAGGCCAGGTATGTGATGACATTGTGCAACAATTGGTATTTTTAGATATGCATCACAGCACACAATCAGAAAACTTTGAGCAGTTATTGCAGTCTGCACAAATCGAAAATACAGAGCAACTAAAAGCGTTTTCACAACATTTTGCTTTTATGAATGAAGAGATTGATGTCATTAAACAAAAGCTTGCTTTGATCACTGAAACGCGAGAAGCACTTCATACCAGTCTTAATAAGTTGAGTCAGCCTTGGAGTGAAGAGCAGGTTGCCTCTCAAGATGATATTGAGCTCTTTTAATCCTCTCCTATTAATTAAGTATTATTGAGGATTGGTATAAATAAGCGTTTCAACGTTATAATGGGCAAGCTGTTCTATAAGGAGTTTGCCCTTGCTAATCCATACCCCCTATCCTGAAAACCGTCCTTACCTTGATGAAATAGAAAAACGCTTCGAATTAGCCAAATGGGCAGAGCAGTGTAATAGCGATGGTGTGTCAAATAAAAGCTTGTTTAAGTTGCGGTTTGATGAGCATGGACTACAACTATTTAAAAGTGATGAACCAAAGCTAGGTGCCATTCAAGTTGACTTTGTAACTGGGGCCAGCGCACACCGACGTAAATTTGGCGGTGGCAAAGGTCAAGCAATTGCTAAAGCTGTGGGACTAAACAAAGGTGCGATACCGCATGTACTTGATGCGACTGCAGGTTTAGGTCGTGATGCCTTTGTATTAGCTGCGCTAGGTTGCAAAGTAACCATGCATGAACGTCACCCTGTGGTTGCAGCATTACTCTATGATGGCCTACAACGAGCTTACCAAGATACTGAAATAGGTGAGTGGATGAAGGCGCAAGTGGATATGGCGTTTGGTTCTAGCCATGACTTATTAAATAGCACAGAAGTTAAACCTGATGTGGTTTATCTTGATCCTATGTTTCCACATAGAGAAAAGTCGGCACTTGTGAAAAAAGAAATGCGTGTGTTCCAATCTTTAGTGGGAGACGATCACGATGCAGATGCATTACTACCCTTTGCTATGCAATTGGCGAGTAAACGCGTTGCCGTGAAACGCCCTGACTACGCGCCATTCCTCGATGAGCAAAAGCCGAGTATGCAAATCACCACTAAGAAAAACCGTTTTGATGTCTATGTAAAAGCAGCCATGAAGTAGAGCAGAGACTCTAAGTGGTGTAGGTAAAAAGTATGCTTTTTACCCTTCTGCATTCTTGTTGAACAAATTACATCAAACTGTCATAAAAGAGTAATACGCTAGCGCCGAAATTTGAAACAAAGGGGGTGTTATGCGTGTTTCTGCTTTTACTCGATGGCTAGCAATTTTGCTAACGTCGGCAAGTTTATTTTTGGCTGGCGTGTTGTTTTGGGCGTCGAATTTATTAAATACGCTAGATCAGCAGAACACTGGATATAACCAACTTAAAAATACTGTGCTGGTGGAGCTATCAGGTAGCGTTGAAAGCTATCTTAGCAGCGGCGATAGTCAGTATTTAACTGAGTCTTCAGACGTTATCAAAAAGCTCAAACAAGCATATATTGGTCAATTACCTGATGTATTGGCTGCGACCATGAGCAAAAAGCTTGATGCATTAGATGCAGACATTAACGGAAAGTATCGTGCAATAGGTAAATTGTCTGGCAATGAAATGGCACTACTCGATAATGCTCTGAGACAAATGAGTGGCTCAGCATCATCTTTAATTAGTTATGCATCTAAAGCAGGTGACAGTCCTGTCAAAAAACAATATTACGCGTTAGCGTCTGATTACTTCCAAGCTGTCAACCAACTGAGTATTTTTACCTACCACTTATCAATTAATCCGGATGCAAATACGCAAACGAGCCTACAAAACACTATTTCGACTTTGCAATCCATCGCCAATAAAATCGAACGTTTAGAAAACCTAGGAGTTATGAGCGAAGTCGATGAAGATGCATTGTTTTTTGGCGAAGAAGCAGAAGACTTAGCCGATGAAATCAAATCAGAGCTTTCTAGTTGGGCGAATCGTTTTGGCAAAGACGTACAAAATACCTTTGCGCAATCACAATCTCGCCAATCGGGTACAAAAGCACTTCGAGCAGATATTCAGACGATTATTGATATTGTGCTATCGGCTGAAAGTGACTTAAAAGCCAGTCAAGACGATTTAAAATTGAATGTTTTGGTATTATTCAGTGTGGCAATTGGTTTGTTAATTTTACTCGCTGCAGGTGTTTACTTTGTGCAGCTAAACCAAGTGCTTAATCCATTGCGACAGCTTAGAGATGGTTTTGCTGATTTGATCAATTCAAATGAAATGAAACAAATTCATAGTAAAAACCCAGATACGGAAGTGGGTGAGATAGCAGGTTACTTTAATCAGCTCATTCAGCGCCAACAACTAGAAGCGCAAGAGCGCCAAGAAATGCTGACATTAGTAAATGAGTTTATGGCCCAGATGAGCGAAAATCTGTCACAGATCAGTCAGCAATCTGAAAACACTTATAATCAAGTCGAGCAAACCCAGGGGCTACTGCACAATATTCGAGATTTAGGCGAGCAAGCCAACGATATTAATACCCAGGTTTCTGATAATGCCAATGGTACTTTTGAAGCCATGTCACACAGTGTGCAATTTGCCGATGCCATGTTAGAGGCGAGCTCTTCTACGGAGCAGCGTGTAGAGCAAGGACAAGATAGCTTAAATGAATTATTAAAGGGTGTATCAGATGTAGGCACTGTGGTTGAAATGATCCGTACCATTGCGGAGCAAACTAATTTATTAGCACTAAATGCAGCCATAGAGTCGGCGCGAGCGGGCGAGCACGGCCGTGGCTTTGCGGTGGTTGCCGATGAAGTGAGAAAGCTGGCGCAGCAAACGCAAGACTCTCTGTCTGATATTCATCAACAGTTAAATACCTTAGGCGAAAACTCTAAGAAAGTATCGGAGCAAATGGGTGCACTCTCACAAGACGCGCAAGCGCAGACTGAACATGCGCAAGAGTTAAAACGTAATTCTGAAGGGGTGGCAGAAAGTGCTCAGACGGCCAATCAAGTAGCGAGCCATGCCATGGAGCTCGCACAACAGCAAAGTGGTTTGGTGGATGATTTCAGTCAAGCTATGTTGAGTATGAAAGACCAAGTAAATAGTTCTAGCCAGCAAGTGAGTGAGATCCAGTTGAAGTTACAGCAGCAAATGCTACAAGTGAGGCAAAGTCTCGGTTTGTCATAAAAAAGCGCGATGTAAAATCGCGCCTACAATCTGGGTGTGTGGTAGGTCGTGGCTTTAGTCCGACAAAAGCAACTCAGAGCAAAAAAATTCTGTCGCCATAAATGGCGACCTACATCGTACATATTAATTTGACCTGTAGGTCGTGGCTTTAGCCCGACAAAAACAGCTCAGAGCTAAATCTTGTCGTAATAAATGATGACCTAGGCTAACTGCACTTTATTCAGCACCACTCCAGATTTTTGCATGGTCTTTTCTATTTGCTCAATGGTCATAGGGTCACGACTTACGCCAGATTGGAACCAATTAAGTGTTTGCGCGCTATACCTGAGCTTAGGCGTGTTATTCAATACACTATGCAAGTAGTTTTCAGCGAATAATTGATGGCTTGTGATATCATTTGAGATAGCCAGCATACCCGGATGAACATGATGCATGTGTACACCTGATTCAGGGGACTGTGCAATAAATCGAGAGGCATTGTAAGCGAGTAAACGTACCTTATTTGAGATGGTTTCTTGTATGTCGCGCATCGCAAATAAGTCATAAAGCCGATTACGATATTTCTCTATAGATTTTGGCTCAAATAATACGTTAGCTAATCCATTTTGCGGGGAATGAATCACTCCTTCTGTATCAGTAAGCTGATCTAAAAATAGAACATGATCGGCTTGCCTTGCCTGCGCTAGTACTTTCACATCTGGTAACGCTTTGGGCATAGTCAGAGTCGACCAGTTACTATTATTAGCAACATTCACAAGTTGCGCTTTATGAAATTGCTTATCTGTTTGAGGGTCTGCAATCGCTTTAAGCAGTGGTGAATTACTCGCTAGCCCCTCTGGTGCATTATAGGCAATAGTAATGTGTTTTCTGTTGATGCCTTTTGATTGTAAGCGTGTCAAACAAGCGTTGACTAATTTATGATCAACAGTGTAGGGGAATGCTTTTTCACTCACTTGCCCTAAGATAATGAGTACTTTATCTGTTTCAGATTGTTTGAAATTAAGCGCATCCGTTAGTTGGTTGAAGAGCATATTGGTTTGTGCTTGCTCCAATAGCCCTGCATTTTTTAATTGTGCGGTGGCAACCGCGCCATTGTGATTGTTAAACACGTTGTCGAGTGCAAAGCTGGGCATACTGCTGGCTAACAACCCCATTCCTGCACCGGTGCCTTTTAAGAAAGCACGTCTTGATAGTCCTTTGTTATTTGATGGTTCCATAATATTTAAACCTTTTCGTAAATACTGAGATATTCCGGTAGCATAGTGCTTTCTTCGAGCGGAATAACCTTGTGCACTTTGTAGCCATAGACCGCCATTTCTCTATGCCATGCATCTAAAGATTGCAGTCTATTTCTATGCGTTTGCGCGCTCTGCCAAGAGCGACCATGTAGCAAGTTTTGCCAATCATTAAATACCGAGACCAGATGTTTCTGTGCGGTGTGTTGCACGTCGAATATCGGCATGATTAACTTGCCACCAGAGGGCATGCGCTGCTTTATATTGAGCATCATGTGAGTAAACTCATTGCTTGAATAGCTATGAGGGCCATTATAAATAGCGGCTAACTCAGCCTTAGGCGCATTTATATGACTTGCTTGAGTGAATAGCTCTGTTGGATGAATTACTCCAGTGAAATCCGCTCGTGGCAATGGTGTATATTGCTCGCTTAAGGTGTGCGTCATGGTATAAGTTGCACCATTAAAAAATGGCAAGTGGTTGATGGGATCAAACTCACTATTGGGCAGGCCAAAGCTGATATACCCAGAGAAACGTTGATGCTGGATTAACTCCGTTAAATATTGGCTGAAGCGCACTTGCTGATCTTGCAAACGATGCATATTAAGCAACTGTATATTGAGGTTACTGCTGGCTAGAATAGCCGACAAACGCTGGTATATCAGCGCTTCATCTTGCATGTTTGCCGCACACTTTAATGCTTGAGTGTGTATTTCAGCGTCTTGGTATAAGTGCAGTTGCTTTGCTAATAACGCCGTTAAGTCATTAAATAAATACTTATTTAAATACAACGCATGGTAGCTATTTGATTCATTAAGCAAGGCCCTTATCCAAGGCGAAGCAAACGCATCAAGACTAGTTAATCCGGCAGCAGCAAAACCGCTTTTTAAAAAAGCGCGTCGCGACAATGTCATCCTTTTACCCTTGTGTTAACGTGGCCGGTATGATGTTTTACCGGCCGGTTTTGATTAAATACCTAAAAAGGCGCGGTTTTCAGCTGGGAGATCTTTAATTGGGATCTGTGCTGCAATCACACAAGGTTGATCATCGCGGGCATGCGCATGTTGCAGTGCACCGAGTAGATCTTCATAGGTATTTACTCGAAGGCCAATGCCGCCGTTGTAAACATGCGGCATATTTTCGTACTTCCAACCGTTGAGCATCACGTAATCTAATGGTGCTTTACCAGGCTCAGTAAAGAACGAACCGTCAATTAAGAACTGCTCTATCGCATAGGATCCATTATCAACAATGACAATAATGGCTGGGATATTGTTTTGTACAAACGATGAGAATGCCTGTGACACCATTTGAAATCCACCGTCACCAGTTACAATCAGCGGTCGTTTGCCCGTTGCAAAATAACTACCAATGGCGGCGGGAGTGCCCTGGCCAATTGAAAGCCAAATCGGGTTTGCTAAGAAGCATTGTGTATCGGTCACAGGTATATCCGCGCCCGGGAAGCTTGCCAAACAGGTATCTAAACTAATGTAATAAGGCGCATGGGTGTTATTTAAGAAATCCCCGATGGCGGCAAAAATACCATCATGCCCCAAAGTGCCTGAATATGGATCGCTGGCAAATTTGCTTTGCCATTGCTCTCGGCGTTGCTGATAACTTAATCCGGCGACACTGGGTACGGTGTTGCCTTGTGAGTTAAGGTTTGGCAACATATTGATGGCTTCTATTGCAGCGCCCAAAGAGAGTTTTGGTAGTACATGGCTGCCTACCATGGCTTTATTAAATGCCACACGGATCAGCTTCTCTTTCAGTGAGATAACCATATAACGGTGATCAATGCCAAACAAACAACCAAGTGCAATCACACAGTCAGATGATTCAACACCCTGTGTTATGGTTGAAGGAGCTAAATCACTGTCATACACACCGCAAAACAGAGGGTGTGATTCACTTACTAAAGACTTAGACAGTAAGGTGGTATAGAAAGGCAGTCCCTGAGATTCAACAAATTGCATTGCCTCATCAATTAGACCAAATCTAACTAGTTCAGCACCCAATAACACCACAGGCTTTTGGGCATGCGCTAGTCTGTCTTCAAGGGCGCGGACAAACTGTTGCTTACCAGCAGTGTGGCGTTTTGCTGAATAGCTTAAGTTCGCAGAGAAGTGACCAATCGGCTTTTTCCACAAATCTTGAGGGATCTCGATATACACAGGACCAGATTGCTCTAACGCAGTGATCAGCAAAGCATCTATTCTATCTGCAGCACCGTCTAATTCACGGATCTCTTCAGCGGCGAGCGTCAGCTCTTTGAACACGTGTAAATCGGTTTTACCAAACCCCGTTGAGTGCGAGAATAACACATCGTATTCGGCCTCAAGGCTTAAGTCTTTATCGGTTGGACCGCCGTTGATCACCGCCAGAGGCACGCGCTCTGTTAATGCACTGGCAATGCCGTTGGCCATACTTAACGTACCTACACCATACGCAACTGAAACAGCACCTAACGCGCCTTGTCGGCCATACCCGTCTGCGGCATAACCTGCTTCTAGTTCATTTACGGTATTGATGAAGTGCATGTCTGGATCGGCAACTAAGCTGTCGATAAAATCTGAACATGATGTACCCGGCACACCAAAAACATGGTGACACCCTAACTGTTTAAGTCTGAGTGTAATAAACTCAGCGACTGTATAAGACATGATATTTCCTTATTACCAAAACTTATCTTTGGCTTACTACTTTAATTGGTAAAAAATTTAAGCGTGTTTGTGAATGTATTGCACGGCCTCAAGCGCTGAGACTAACGCGCCTTGGATCCAAGAGTGATAAACAGAGCAATGCTCACCCGCGAAACATAAGCGCTGTTCAGGTTCACGCATGAGTGCATAATAATCTTGATGATCTCTGGGGTTGAAAAAAGCATAGGCACCCGCTGAGTGAGTATGGTTACTCCAGCTCCATCGCAAGACACTTAAAATGTCATCTCGTGTGATATAGGGGTGTACTTTTTTCAGCTCGGTGTAAATCAGCTCTTTTAGCTCGAAGTTATTGAGCGTATCAACACGACGTGCGTGTTGCCCCCAGGTATAAGAGGCGAGTAGATAACTTGCCGAGTTTGATACCAAAGTATCTTTGGCGATGGCATTATCAGCTGGATACCAAGTGTGTCCTAGGCCGACATCATAGATGGTGCTACCACCATAGATCCCTTCTTTAAGCTCCCAAAAACGATTTTTTGTTCTGATCAACACTTTAGTGGCTGAATCATAGTGCACTTGTGCAAATGCGCGCGCTTTCTTTGGGTTTATGCTGTTATGAAAGTCGATTTTGCCCAATACGCCAAAAGGCAACGTACAAATAGCATAATCAGATTCTATGGTGTGTTTGCTTCTATCTCTCGACTGGTAACACACAGATACTTTATCGGCTTGATTGTTAATATCGACGACTTTGGCACCAGCCAGAAAATTAACTTTACCTGCAATACTTTGATAAAGACGTTGTGCGAGTAAATCTGTACCGCCGACGATTTCGTCAAAGCCTTCAAACCAAACTCGCTCAAGTTGCTCGCGCAAATGTTCTGAAAAAGCAGTATGTAGTAAGGTCGAAACCCCATAAATTGACGAGACATACTCAAGGGCTTCTGAGCTTAATCCCGCTTGTTTAAAAGCATCTTTTAGTGACATAGCATCGAGTGTTTTCAGTTTGTCAGTACTTAACTCTTTGTCATATAGGGACAGTTTTTCTTTATCCGATAAAGCATTGAGTACTTCAGTGACGGCAAGATCCCACATATCATCTACGCTCATGTTGCGCTCTTTAGGGGTCAGATCGAAGGCCTGTTTTAAGCGTTCAAAACCTTCAGCACTCCGAGCCACTTTTTGGCCGCGGATCATCGCGTGGGCTCTGGCATTATCCTGTACAAATGGTCTCAACTTTAAGCCCATTTCAGCGATGTAATGACGTGATAGCTGATGATGTGTTGGAATACGCATCGCGCCTAATTCGGCATAAAGCGTATCAGATTCTCGTAAGGTTCTAACGCGACCACCGATATGGCCAGGATCAGACTCAATGATGGTCACCTTTGCACCGAGTCTTAGTAACTCGTAGGCGCTGGTTAATCCCGCAATACCACCACCCACAATAGTAACAGAAGGCGTTTTCGGTAAACTTTGGGCAGCAAGTGCCCTGACACTTTTCAATAGCGCCATAGGCTTGCCACTATGGGCAAGAGTATTATTCATCATTAAAAAGTCCTTTTAACGATTGATTAAGTTTATTTAAAAATTAAAGTGTTAACGCTGATTTAATTGCATCTGCCAAAGCCACAGGTTGCGTGATCATAGGCAAATGACCAGACGTAATACTGTAAGTTTTTGTCGCACCTATAGATTGAGCAATCTTTTGTTGTGTCGCATAAGAGATGATTTTATCTTCTTTCGCAAACACATAGGCTTTTGGAATTGCGTCTAACTTAGTTTTGTTTAAGTACACTTTGCCTTCGCCCGTGACAGCAGGTTCATCGACAGATTGTGACCAAACTTTTGCCTTAAGAGAATGAGATTGGGTGTTGGTAAATGACGCAACATATTCAGCTTGGTTGGTGATTTTCATCCAGCCATCTTTATAGGTGACGCCTTTGAAGTAATTGTTTTCATCGTCTTTGTTTAGCAGTGCAAAAGGTTTAGCGCCTTCGATAGGCGCAACGGCACTGACATAGATTAAGTTACTGATCTCAGCCTTATTGCATGATGCGAGCGCTTCGTGAGCAACCGCGCCACCTTGACTGTGCATAACCCAAACCTGAGGCTGAGGTAGTGCATTAGTTCGCTCACACAGTGCCTTTGCCGCGTGATTTAAGGTAATGCTTGATGGCGTAACAGTATTATCACGTCCGGGTAAATCTAGAATATGTGATGCAATTTGTGCACTTTCCAGTTCAGTTGCAACAGGCTGCCAAGCAGAGCCACGCAAATGTGCGCCATGAATAAATACCACAGTGGCAGCAGCTTGCTCAGCGCTTAGAGCAGCCGCAGAAAGCGGTGTTGAGTCTGAAGAAATACTATTACAAGCCACTAAACTGGCTGTGGTACAAAAAGCGATAAAGGTATTTTTTAACTTCATCCTAAGTCCTTCCTAATTCTGTAAGTAAAAAACGCGGGCATCTTAGCAATAAAAAATACGAAAAATAACAGTATAAAAAATAGGGACTTTTGCTTTTTAACTGCGTTAATCGAAAAAACTCAAAAATCTTTTAGAGTTGCCGTAAAAGTTAAGAATTTTTATGCTAAACAGCAGGTTAACTATTCTATGACCGTATGGCGTGAAGGTATTATACTTTTGTCGAATAAAAATAATTATTGTTTCTTGTAGTCGAACGGACTGTTTTCTTTTTACTCAAAAAGGCCTGCAATAATGTAAATATTGCGAGAGTAAGTGCACAGTTATGATTATTTATTATCTGTCAAATTAACCTTTATCTTTCTCCCACTATTGAAATATGCAGTCTTAACGAGTTTTCTTATTGGGCACTGTTGATGGGAGTTAAATAGTTTTTTATAAAATAATTTATTTTAAATCTCCCATTAGGTGGTATCTGTATGCAATTTTCAGTTTATTGCACACCGCAGGTATCTTTGCGTCTAATTTAGTTAAGTGCTTATTTTGACTGTTGCTTGAATTGACTTGGTGTTAATTGAGTATGTTTTTTAAACGCACTATAAAACGCTGATTTAGAATTAAAGCCTACTTGCATAGCGATATCTAAAACCGTTAGTTCTGACTCTAATAGCAGCTTTTGTGCAGCCACAATGCGTTTATGATTCACGTAATCAAAAAAGTTAGTCGCTAAGGTTTCATTTAGTGTTTGAGAAATATAATTAGGCGACGTATGAATGTGTTTGGCAAGTTTTGGTAAAGAGAGGTTTGCATCTA
Source organism: Pseudoalteromonas sp. NFXS53 (assembly GCF_056629255.1). Taxonomy (NCBI): domain Bacteria; kingdom Pseudomonadati; phylum Pseudomonadota; class Gammaproteobacteria; order Alteromonadales; family Pseudoalteromonadaceae; genus Pseudoalteromonas; species Pseudoalteromonas sp. NFXS53. Next base: position 36,135 of record NZ_JBWVBR010000016.1, read on the forward strand.
AGTAAAGCTGCTCTGAGGTCATCGCCGCTTCCATTTTCTGTGCGATGTTTTCTGCCATCTCAGCAGTGAGAGCTGAGCGTTTGTATTTCTCAGAAGAAACATTTTCAGATTCTTTAACTTGGCTATTTTCATTATCCAAAGCAAAAGACGCTTGATGTTCAACATCGATCGACTCGGTAGAAAATAATTCTTCAAAGCCCGGTTTTTGTCTCAAGCCCCAAGTGGCGACAAAGCAAACCGGAATGAGCAAAACAAATTGAAAGATATCTTGTGTAAATTCACTGGCGATAAACAAATTATCGAGTAATAAATTGATTGCAGAGAAAGCCCAAGCAATGCCTACAAACAGCAGTAAACCACTTAGCCATCTGATCTCTTTGGCTTCGGTCGAAGCAAATACCTGTTTCAATTGGTTTCTATAGTGCTGTAGACGCTTGATGATTTTAATTAGGTAAAACGCTGATTGTGCAATCCAGCCCAACACCAGAAAAAAAGTGGCGATCAGCAATCCGTAGACGAAGTTTCTAAACAGTGCCGATGTCTGTTCGAGTATTGCCATGTCACCCTTACCAAGCAGATTGTAATGAATCTCAGCGGGTAGCAAAAAGGTGATAAGGCTAATCAATAACCCAAGCCCAGGTAGAACTAAATGCCTTATATCGGCTTTTTCAAATCGCCAAGGTGCATTGTGTGTTAAGCCTTTTACATATAGCCAAAAGCAGGGCGCAATCAGTAATAAAGCGGGTAATGCCAGCGTTAAGGTTGAAAGCTGTAAAGCGGGCGCGAGGACTTTTAGACTTGGCTGACAAATGACAATCGCGATGCCAATAAAGCTCAAAGCGAGCGGAAAATAAGTGTGGTTTTTGTCGGCTCGAACAACCAGTAAGTTTGCGCTAAAGAATAACACGCTCAAAGTCGCAATATTAATTGCCAGTAAATTTAAATCAGCAGCTGGCATATAAATAACCCTTTTTTATTCTTACTTTACAGTTGGTTAGTTGTATGTTTATGGTGTTCTATTTCTCAGGCCTATTTAAATTAAGGTCCTCTATAGAGTCTTAATCAATAGGACAGAACGACACACTAGCATTGATATTACAAGATTGTCTCAAGCAAAACGACAAACAAGGCAATGTTATGAACTTAATCACTGCAAATAAAAATCAAAGAGACTCACAGCTAGTAGACCCAAACTGTGTGGCCGCGTCATCATCAAGTAATCACAAAAAAAGTCCAAGCAATTGGAAAGTAGTCAGCCTGTTATTCTTTTTAATTGGCCTGCCCGCTATACCTGCAATTTTTATTGTGGCGCTGGTGTTACTCGGCCCAGGTGCAATTGCGGAGGCATCAGGTTTGATTAATGCCCGTTACTTTGAACTCCCAACAGCAATTTTGGTACATGGGGTAAGCGGCATTGTTTTCTTCTTTTCATTACCCACTCAGTTCTCAACTCGATTACGCGTAACTCGACCTAAGATGCACAGAGTGATGGGGCGTTTGGCCGTTATGTCTGCATGCGTCATGGCAATATCTGGTGTGTGGATGCACCTAGTATTTTCAACAACAGACTTAGGTGCACGTTTTATATCCTTGGTGATTGTCGCTATCGCCATTTGTATTAGCTTCAGTATAGCTATTGTGTTTGCAATGAAGAAAAACATCACTGCCCATAAAGTATGGATGACGCGCGCTGTCGCAGTGACTTTAGCAGTAGTGACACCACTATTTTTAGAAGTAATTTTAAGTTTGTTTATCGATGTTGCGAGCCTGGTGGGAGAGCTAGCTATTAGTGTTTTACACGACTATGACCGTTTGATTGGGTTAGTTTTAAATGTGCTGGTGGTAGAGGTGTGTATGAGAAAGCAACGTGTTGAAGAAAGCGCTAATGAATCAAATTTGCATGTTAAAGTTTAAGTAATTTTGTTTAAAGGTACTCAATAAAAAACCGCCAAAAGGCGGTTTTTCAAAGCAGGTAAAATATCGGCTTATTACTCAATATTCTGGATCTGCTCGCGCATCTGTTCAATTAATACTTTAAGTTCAACCGCTGCATTGGTGATCTCTGTGTTGATTGATTTTGAAGCTAGGGTGTTTGATTCACGGTTAAATTCTTGCATCATAAAGTCTAAGCGACGGCCACATGCGCCTCCTTTCTTTAGGATTTTGTTTGTTTCTTTCACGTGAGACTTTAAACGGTCTAGCTCTTCAGCGACGTCTTGTTTTTGCGCAAGGTAAATAAGTTCTTGCTCAAGGCGGCCTTCGTCGATATCTGTTTTAAGTTCATCTAAACGGCTAGTTAGCTTGTCGCGTTGCCATTTAGCCACTTCTGGCATATGACCTTCAACAATCGCTACTTGCTCGATGATGGCATCGAGACGTGTCGTGATCATGGCTTCAAGGTTTTCACCTTCACTTGCACGCGCCGCTTTGAAATCTTCAACGAGTATATCAAAACCAGCAAGTAGCTCGCTGTTTACTGTGTCTAAATCGATTTCTTCGGCTTCCATCACGCCCGGCCAACGTAAAATATCAACTGGGTTAATGGTACTTACTGCTTGGTCACCATTGCTTTGTGATTGAACCCACTGGGCGCTTTTAATTAACTGCTGTGCCAAAGTCTCGTTGATAGACAATTCGCCAACATGGGCTGGGTTGGCTGCAAACTTTAAGAATACTTCAACCTTGCCGCGTTGTAGGTGCTTGCGAAGGCGTTCGCGTATTACCGGCTCCATACCGCGAAATTGTTCAGGTGCTCGGATAAAGGTTTCTAGGTAACGCTGATTAACTGAGCGGATTTCCCAAACCCCTGTGCCCCATTCACCTTTAACTTCTCGGCGTGCGTAGGCGGTCATACTGTGGATCATGTAAAGATTCCTAAAATCATAAAATTAAAACCGATGGCATTATAGCTACAGGGCAGGCCAGTTTGAAGTGCAATTTCTGCCCAGTCACAAAATCATCATTTTTGTTGAGAGTAAGTTATAGCTCGAATTAACACAAATGTCCGTGGCAAGATAACGCATGACCCTTTATAATATTGAAAATTTTGAATATAGGGGAACGTGGATGCGTCCAAGTGAAAGAACAGCAAATCAAATTAGGCCTGTGACCTTTACCCGTAACTATACTATGCACGCCGAAGGCTCTGTGCTGGTTGAGTTCGGAAACACAAAAGTACTTTGTACAGCAACGGTTGAAGCCGGTGTACCTCGCTTTATGAAAGGCCAAGGTAAAGGTTGGATCACAGCTGAATACGGTATGTTGCCACGTTCTACTCATACGCGTAATAACCGCGAAGCTGCGAAAGGCAAGCAAGGCGGCCGCACAATGGAAATTCAACGCTTAATCGCGCGCGCGCTTCGTGCTGCGGTTGATTTAAAAGCGCTTGGAGAAAACACCATTACAATTGATTGTGATGTACTTCAGGCTGACGGTGGTACGCGTACGGCGTCGATTAGCGGTGCATGTGTGGCATTGGTAGATGCGCTGACTAACATGCGTGCGAAAGGCATGATCAACAATAACCCGCTGAAGTTTATGATTGCAGCAATTTCTGTGGGTGTTTACAAAGGCCAAGCGATTTCTGACCTTGAATACCTAGAAGATTCAGAAGCTGAAACTGATATGAATGTGATCATGACAGAAACAGGCAAGCTGATTGAAGTACAAGGTACTGCTGAGGGCGAACCGTTCTCATTTGAAGAATTAGATGAGCTGTTAGGTTTGGCGAAGCATTCAATTCGCGAAATCATCGATATTCAAAAACAAGCATTGGCATAATTTAAATAGGGTTAAGTTGACATGAAAGCATATCAAAAAGAGTTTATTGAATTTGCTCTAGAAAAGCAGGTATTAAAGTTTGGTGAGTTCACTTTAAAATCTGGCCGTACTAGCCCTTATTTCTTTAACGCGGGTCTGTTTAACACAGGTCGTGATCTGGCACGCTTAGGTCGTTTTTATGCAGCAGCTCTAGAAGATGCAGGCATTGAGTACGACTTACTATTTGGCCCAGCGTACAAAGGTATTCCAATTGCAACAACGACTGCAGTTGCACTGGCTGATCACTACAACAAAGACGTACCGTATTGCTTTAACCGTAAAGAAGCAAAAACCCACGGTGAAGGCGGTAGCTTAGTAGGTTCTCCACTTGAAGGTCGTATCATGTTAGTTGATGACGTGATCACAGCGGGTACTGCAATTCGTGAATCAATGGAAATCATTGCCGCGGCAGGTGCTGACCTTTCAGGTGTTTTAATTGCCCTAGACCGTCAGGAAAAAGGTAAAGCTGAATTATCTGCAATTCAAGAAGTTGAACGTGATTTTGCTACACAAGTGGTATCAATCGTGAAACTTGCTGATTTAATTACTTACCTAGAAGAGCAAGGCTCAATGGGCGAGCATTTAGAAGCAGTTAAGGCGTACCGCGACCAGTACGGCGTAGCCTAATACTCGTCGTCTTTCGTCTCGTACGGGTGTTGGCTTCACATATATCGCCCAATCACATAGGAAACCTATGCTCATGGGTCTCATATGTTTGCCGCCTACGTACAATACGAAATACTTAGAGTTTGAACCTGTTCTATGTGCTGTTATAAATGCGTTTTTTTAAGAGAATAGGTACAAATATAAGATAGAAGATGCCAGTCTAAGACTGGCATTTTTTTTATATATTCAGCCCATATTTAATCAGTATTGATATAACACCTGTTTCTGTAATTAATTCGCACAATAATGGTGATTTCCGTTAATATGGCAAACCATATATTCTTCACCCAAGGTCTTGGTTTATGAGCAACAACAATAATAAACACATTCATATTTTAGGTATTTGCGGCACATTTATGGGCGGCATTGCGGCCATTGCTCAGTCTTTGGGTTATAAAGTGACAGGCTCAGACCAAAACGTTTATCCACCTATGAGTACTCAGCTTGAAGAATTGGGTATTGAGCTCACTCAAGGTTACGATCCTAAACAGCTAGACCCTGCGCCAGATATGGTGGTGATTGGCAATGCCATGAGTCGAGGTAATGCATGCGTTGAGTATGTGTTAGAGAAAGGGTTAAATTACACCTCAGGCCCTGAGTGGCTGAAGAATCATTTACTGCGTGACAGTTGGGTGCTTGCTGTGGCGGGCACACATGGTAAAACCACAACGGCGAGTATGTTAGCCTGGGTTTTAGAATATGCAGGTTTGCGCCCTGGCTTTTTAATCGGCGGCATAGTACAAAATTTTGGAGTGTCGGCTCGCGTCAGCGATACGCCGTTTTTTGTGATTGAAGCAGACGAATACGACACAGCTTTTTTTGATAAGCGCAGTAAGTTTGTGCATTACCTGCCACGTACACTGATCATGAACAACCTTGAATTTGATCATGCCGATATCTTTGCTGATCTCAACGCCATTCAAACGCAGTTCCATCATCTTATTCGTACTTTACCCGGTAAAGGTAAAGCCATTTATCCGGCGGATGATATTGCCTTGCAAGAGGTGGTTGAACGCGGTTTCTGGAGTGAACAGGAAACTTTAAAAGGCGATTGGGATTATCACTTACTCTCAGCTGACGGCTCGCAGTTTGAAGTGCTTTTACACGGGGAAGTACAAGGGGTTGTGAATTGGGACGCAATTGGTGAGCACAATGTGAAAAATGCCATGATGACCATTGCTGCAGCACGTCATGTGGGCATTCCAGTTGAGGTGTCGATTGATGCCTTAGCTGAGTTTATATCACCAAAACGCCGCATGGAGTTGATCGGTGAAGTAGCTGGTATTCGTATTTACGACGACTTTGCACATCACCCAACGGCAATTAAAACCACTTTGGCAGGCTTAAAAGCCAAAGTAGGCAGTGATGAGGTCGTTGCTATTTTAGAGCCTCGTTCTAACACCATGAAAATGGGCGTACACAAACAAACCTTGTTGGCGTCACTTGAACAAGCTGATAAAGCGTATTTATTTGAACCTGAAGGGTTAGATTGGTCGCTGAAGGCCCAAGCCAAAGAAGCAGGGCGAGAGTGCGATAGCACGATTGAGTCTATTATTGAGAAGGTGTGTGCAAACGCACAGGCAGGTCAGCATATTCTTATCATGAGTAATGGTGGTTTTGCGGGTATCCATCAAAAATTATTGACAGCGTTGCAGGCTAAATTTAGCTAGGTTGCCAACGTCGAGCTTAAAGGTTTAAAAATGAAACACTATAAAGAGGCCATCACTCTGGCTTTTAGTGGCGCATCAGGCGCCCCCTATGGTCTTCGTCTACTCGAAGTGCTGGTGGCAATGAATTATCAAGTCTATGTGCTTATTTCGAGCGCAGCGCGCGTGGTGCTTGATACCGAATCAAATATAAAGTTGTCTGGCAATGAGCAAAAATGTACTGAGCAGTTAAGTGAATTAGTAAAAGCAGGGCCTGAGCAAGTCAAAGTTTTTGGTAAAGACAACTGGTTTAGCCCAGTGGCTTCTGGTTCAGCAGCACCGAAAAAAATGGTGGTTTGCCCGTGTAGCGCAGGTTCTGTATCGGCGATTGCGGTAGGCGCATCAGATAACTTATTAGAACGTGCGGCTGATGTGGTGATCAAAGAACGTGGACAACTTATTTTAGTGCCACGCGAAACGCCATTTAGCTCAATTCACTTAGAAAATATGCTTAAACTGAGCCAAATGGGTGTGACCATCATGCCTGCTGCACCGGGTTTTTATCATAAACCTGAATCAATCGACGATCTTGTCGACTTTATGGTGGCACGAATTTTAGACCACCTTAATATCGAACATACACTCACTAAACGTTGGGGTTATGGAGACCACAAATAACATGACCATCGCATTAAATATTCAAGGCTTACGCAAAGTCTATAAAAATGGCGTCGAGGCGGTAAAAGGCATCGACTTGCAAGTAGAGCAGGGCGATTTTTTTGCGCTGCTTGGCCCTAATGGTGCTGGTAAATCAACCACCATTGGCGTTATCTCATCATTGGTAAATAAAACCGCAGGCACAGTTGAGGTTTTTGGTCATTCAATTGATACAAAGCTTGAAGACGCGAAACAAGAGCTAGGTTTAGTGCCGCAAGAGTTTAACTTTTCTCAGTTCGAAACTTTGAACCAAATTTTAGTGAACCAAGCGGGTTACTATGGTGTGCCACGCAAACTTGCCCATGAGCGTGCCGAGAAATATTTAAAAAAGCTGGGTCTGTTCGATAAAAAAGACAAGCAAGCACGCACACTTTCGGGTGGTATGAAACGCCGCTTGATGATTGCTCGCGCGCTAATGCACGAACCTAAGTTGCTTATTTTAGATGAACCAACCGCAGGTGTAGACATTGAACTACGTCGCTCAATGTGGGATTTCTTACGTGAAATCAACGAGCAAGGGGTGACGATTATTTTGACGACTCACTATCTTGAAGAGGCGGAGTTACTGTGTAAAAACATCGCCATCATCGACCAAGGTACGATTGTTGAAAACACCACGATCAAAGCCTTACTTGCTAAGTTAGATAAAGAAACCTTCGTACTCGACTTACAGTCACCTGTGAAGCCCGTCACCTTAGAGGGTTATGAGTTCGCAATGACTGACGACCACACATTAGAGGTTGAGGTTGCAAAATCACAGGGGTTAAACGAGGTGTTTTCACAGTTATCAGTGCAAGGTAATACCGTACTGAGTATGCGAAATAAAGCTAACCGATTAGAAGAATTGTTTGTAAGTTTACTAGAGCAGGGGCGTGAAGCATGAGTTTAAGTCGTTATTCAGTCGCGTTAAAAAGTATTTGGATCAAAGAGTGTATTCGCTTTTTACGTATTTGGGTGCAAACCTTAGTGCCACCTGCAATCACTATGACCTTATATTTTGTGATCTTCGGTAGTTTGATTGGCTCGCGTATTGGCGAGATGGGCGGCTTTAGCTATATGGAGTTTATTGTTCCGGGTCTGATCATGATGTCGGTGATCACCAACTCCTATTCAAATGTGGCATCAAGCTTCTATTCGACTAAATTCCAAAAGAGCATTGAAGAGCTGTTAGTGGCGCCCGTTCCAAATTACATTATTGTGCTTGGTTACATGGGCGGCGGTATGGCCCGTGGCATGCTCGTAGGTTTAATCGTCACAATTGTGTCTTTGTTTTTCGTTGATATTCAAATTCATAATGTGTTTGTGATCATCGCCACTGTGGTACTGACATCGGCGGTTTTTGCGCTAGGAGGCCTGATTAATGCCGTTTATGCCAACAGCTTTGATGACATCAGTATTATCCCAACGTTTGTCCTGACGCCACTAACTTACTTAGGTGGAGTATTTTACTCTATCACGCTGTTGCCTGAGTTTTGGCAAGGTGTGTCGCAGGTAAATCCGATCATTTATATGGTGAATGCATTTAGATTTGGCTTTTTAGGTGTGTCTGATGTCAGCATTTACACCTCATTTTCGGTATTATTAGTGCTAATTACTGGTTTATTTATTACGGCATTGACATTAATTCGCCGTGGGATAGGGTTACGTCACTGATGAGTGAAGCAAATTCGAGAAGCATTGTTTCAAACCAACCTGGGCTACATGAAAAGCTCGATGAAATAGTACAAAAACACCTAGCGGCAGAGTTTAAAAAGCCCATTGCCGAACATACGCAAAAAGCGTTTGATGAGGTCAATGAAAAGGTTCAAGCTTTTAATGGGCCTTTGATTTTAGACTCATGCTGTGGGGTAGGTGAAAGCACCGCCAACTTAGCGAAATTGCACCCAGATGCCTTAGTGATTGGTATCGATAAGTCGTCGCACCGCTTAGATAAGCATGATGTGGAATATAAGCAAACTGAATCAGGGCACTATATTTTAGTTCAGGCTGATTTAAACGACTTTTGGCGCCTTGCGCTAGAAGCTGGTTGGCAGCCAACGCATCATTATTTGTTATATCCAAACCCTTGGCCTAAAGCCAAGCATATTGGTAGACGTTGGCACGGTGCCCCCGTCTTCCCATTTATTGTGAAGTTAGGCGGTATTTTAGAAGTGCGCTCTAATTGGGACATTTACGTTAAAGAATTCGCCCGAGCACTTGAACTAGCAGGCCACTCTGTTGAGGTTGAAGCTTATGAAAGTGATACGGCTATTACGCCGTTTGAGCGTAAATACTGGGCGAGCGGGCAATCGAGTACGCGTTTGCAATTAGACTTAACGCGCTAAAATATAGTCTGTTTTCAAACTCATCAAAAAAGGGCTATTTAGCCCTTTTTTACATTGAAGCCCAAAGGTCTATGCACTCGCCTGATATGTCGCATGCTCTTCTGGGCATTTGATATGTGGCGTGGCCTTGCCAATATAGCTCCCTTGTAAGTAAGTAACACCAGCCGCACTGAGTAGTTCGTACTGTATTTCGGTTTCTACATTACCTACGATCAAGTGCATTTCTCTATCTTTACATAAACGCGCTAAATGCTCGATAAAAGACAGTACTTGTTCATCACTTTCTAGGTGCGTTGAAATGGCGTCATCGAGTTTAATGGCATCAATGCTGAGTTTCATCACTCTGCTGACGGTCAACAAACCACTGCTCACTGAGTTGACCAAAATCTTCACGCCCTTACTCTTTAATATATTAATTGCAACAGCCATGGCATTAAAGTTATCGAGTATGTCTTGCTCATCAAGTTCAAAGGTGATTAAGCTTGGTTGCGGGTAACGGCGCAGCTCTTGAGAGATAAAGTCGATTAATTGTGGATCAGAGGCATCTTGGTAGCTTAGATCGATTGACCAAGCAGTACGGGATTTTCTAAACCGGGTTACACATTGAGAAAAAATATGTCTGGTAAGTTGTCCTTCCATACGGGATTGTTTAACCACTTCAGAAAAAGCGTTGTCGGTAATGATACCGCCTTGCTCATCGAGTACTCTAGCATTACATAAATACTGGCATATATTGTCATGGTTTGGGGCGCAGCGCGGAGTAAAGTAAACAACCACGCGATTTTGAGAAAAGGCATCATTAAGTGTTTTAGCCATTGCGAGGCGAGCATGTTGCAACTGTTTAGCTTCGTGCTTATCAATACTGTAAATACACACTAACTCTTTTTGCTGAACCGCTTGTCGACAAGCAACATAGGCGTTTTCTAACAGTAAAGATTTATTCCCTTCCGCTATGCCTGCATTAAGCTGAACATAAAGGTGAGGCCTATTTAAAACGGGTGAGCTGGCAGGGAATTGTTGTACTAAGTTACTTAAAAAGTGCTCGCCACGTTCACTGTCACAAAATAACACTAACTTTGATGTTGCGAGTCGGTAAACATACACAGAGTTAGACTGAGTAGCAAAGTAGCCCATCACTTTGTTCATGACCTGATCGCCCACATTCGCGCCGTAAAAACTAACGATATTTTCTAGCTCATGTATTTCTACAATGGCAAGACTTAAGTGCTCACTTTTGTGTTGTTTAATGTCATGTTCAAGTGCAATGCGATTACCAAACCCTGTACGAGGATCTGTGGTGAGTGATTTGCGATATAGGATAAAGTAAAAGCTAGCCACCAAAACTGCAATTAAAAAGAAAAAGCTACCGCTAAGAATGGCACGCGTAACGCTGGCATTGAGTTGTGCTTGCACAGAATCCATGGTTATATCAGCACCCACCAGATAAGTCTTACCAGTATTGCTTATGTAGGGTACTAGAATCGTTTTAAATCGCCCCCATTGGTCTTCTGAAATCTCAAATACTGGTTCAGTAGAGCGAAAAGCACTTTTGTTTGTAACTGTTGCTTCAGGGTAAGGGTCTAAAAAGCGAGTAAGCATGTTAGCTTGCACATCTTCTTTGGTGTAGCTTGATGAAGTAAAAAGTACAAAGGGCTGCTCATACACCATGCTATACACGTACTCGACATTGAGCGTATCAGCCAAAAGCGAAAGTTGTTTGCTTAAACCTTGGTATTGTCCAGGTTGAATTGCAGCTAAATCATCATGGTATTGTTCGCCAATCAAAAGCTGTGCACTTTTAGCTGCATGTAGCAAGCGTTCATCAATATCATTAATAATTGCAGTACGCGTTGTTTCGTAGGTGTAATAAACGTAACCCACTAAACAAGTTAGAAATATAAAAAAGCCTGCAAAGAGAATGTTTGCTGGCGAGGTCCTTCTGATCATTGTTAGTCCTTATTCTAAAAAGCAAAAAAGCTTTGAAGAATGATCATTATTTTCCCAAATATTAGGCAAATATCTGACTTAAGTCCACTTCAAGATTGCGTCTTTTACACTAGTATAGAAGGCGCGTTTAAGTTTTATAGGCGCAAAACGAGACTTTAATGAAAACTTAAAGTACAGTTAGCGGTTTAGTCATATAAGAATTATAAGGCCAATGAGGATATTTTCGTTCATCGTTGGTTTGTTTAACTAGGTAGAAACATGGGTCCTAAGCGTTGTGCTGTAGCTTCTGATGAAACTTTAATGCGTATATTTACGGTGCCGGAAGCGCCAGATTCAACTTTAAGTAAGATTGAACTGGAAATCTCCAATAATTTGGTGGGCTTTTTAAACGAGAATATTGCTGCAATTGAAAAACCTTTGCACGAAGTGGAAAAAGATTTTCAATCGGCTGCTATTCCAGAACAGCCTATGTTTGTATCTGACTATGCTCAAGACATTATGGAGCAGCTGGTTGCGCACTCAGTGCATACGGCTTCCCCGAGTTTTATTGGTCATATGACCTCTGCACTCCCTCATTTTGTTTTACCTTTGTCAAAACTCATGGTGGGGTTGAACCAGAACCTAGTTAAAATCGAAACTTCGAAAGCATTTACACCATTAGAGCGTCAAGTATTAGGTATGATGCATCATCTTGCTTATGGTGCTGATGAATCTTTCTACAGCAAATGGATGCATAGCGCAAAGACCTCTTTAGGTGCGTTTTGTTCTGGTGGTACCGTTGCAAATATCACAGCACTTTGGATCGCTCGAAACCGTTTGTTAAAACCTCAAGGTGACTTTAAAGGCATTAACAGTCAAGGCCTAATTGCAGCTATGATGCATTATGGCTACAAAGGCTTGGCGGTTTTAGTGTCTGAACGAGGACACTACTCACTCGGTAAAGCCGCTGATGTTCTAGGTATTGGCCGCGACAATTTTATTGCCGTTAAGACCAGCGATAATAACAAGGTTGATGTTCAGGCTATGCGAGAGAAAGCATTAGAGCTTGAAGCGCAAGGCATTAAAGTTATGGCGTTAGTGGGTGTTGCTGGCACAACGGAGACAGGTAACATAGACCCATTAAATGAGATGGCTGATCTAGCTCAAGAGTTAAACTGTCACTTCCATGTTGATGCGGCTTGGGGTGGTGCTACCTTATTGTCGAGTAATGCGCGTCCATTATTAGCAGGCATTGAGCGTGCTGATTCAATCACCATTGACGCACACAAACAAATGTATGTGCCGATGGGCGCCGGTATGGTGCTGTTTAAAGATCCGCATGCCACCGATGCCATCGAACATCATGCTGAATATATTCTTCGTAAGGGCTCTAAAGATTTAGGGAGTCATACGCTAGAGGGAAGCCGCCCAGGTATGGCGATGCTTGTACATGCCTGTTTACGAGTGATTGGCCGTCAAGGCTATGAAATGTTGATCGATAAAGGCATTGCGAAGGCAAAGTACTTTGCCGAGCTTATCAAACAAGATGAAGATTTTGAGTTGGTTTCAGAGCCTGAGTTATGTTTATTAACTTACCGTTATGTACCGAAGGCAATTAAGCAGGCAATCGCCAATGTGAATGAAGACGAGAAAATCGACATTTATGCTGCATTAAACCGATTCACGGCAAGCATGCAAAAGCGTCAGCGTGAAGCTGGGCGCTCATTCGTCTCACGTACACGCCTGACACCTGTACAATACGATAAGCAGCCTACGGTTGTTTTCAGAGTGGTTTTAGCCAACCCATTAACCTCTGAAGCTATGCTTAAAGAAATTCTAGACGAGCAAAAGCAATTGGCGAAAACAGACCCTATCTTTAAAAAGTACTTAGCTAAGTATATCTAACTTTATATAACTAAACGCTATTTATAAATTAAAGCCAACTGAATAAGTTGGCTTTTTTTTATGCTGTTCAAATAGTATGCTTAGTTTATGCACTTTTTTACTAACATCTGAACATGCAGTATTTAAAAACAATCATTTATGTCGACTCAGTTGAAGAGGCGTTAGATTTTTACTATCAAGCTTTTGGTTTTGCGACTACTGCGCTGACAGAAGCGGCTGATTATGGTGAGTTAGATACAGGTATGGTGACACTTGGCTTTGCCTCACACCCTTTGGCGCAAGCGCAGTTTAAGCAAAGTTATATTCGTAGCCACCCAAAGCAGCCCGCACTGGGGTTTGAATTATGTATTGAGTGTGAAAATGTGATTGAGAGTTATGATAGAGCGGTTGAAGCCGGCGCGGAGCCGCTGATGCCTCCAATTCATAGAGGAGAGCACACACAAGCTTATGTGCGTGCTATCGAAGGGACTTTGATTGCGTTAGTCACACAAAGCGCGTGCTAAGCCAGTAGGCTCGATTTCTACACACACGTTCTCATCGTTCCAGTTTAAGCCAAATAATGCTTGGTCTTCGTTTAAATCTTCAACCCACTCGTCTAGTAACTCGTCTAGGTCGATAGCCATAGGTGAGTATGTCTGCCACTCGTCTTTACATTGTGCTTTTGCTTTTTCTTCACTGTCCCATAGCAAAAGGACATCCGCATTTTCAAACTGGTTTGACTCGCAAACAACGACGCCACCATCTTCTGCGCCTAAAGCCCAAACTTGCGCTCCAAGGCGGGCTTGCTCAACAAATGTGACTAATTCTGATTCAATTTCGATTTCGCTCATCATCTTATCCTGTTTAAGCTATCAAGAATGTCTAGGATCAGTTTGTGCTACACCAGGCAAATTACTTTGTACTTGATGAAATGCCACCAAGGCTGCAAAGTCTTGCAAATTATAGAGATCACGAAACAAGATCCAATCTAGCAGGCAGTATAAACTGATCTTGAGATAACTGCTTTCTAAAAAAGCTTCTTTCACACATTGTTCATTTAAATAGGCTAAAAGTGCAGCAATACGTTCATATTGAAGGTTGAAGAATAGTTTGTTTTCAGAGGTATCAAAGCCTGAACGATGGCAAAGTAACAATTCGATTAATGAATCATTACAAGCGTCGACCTGCACTAGTTGGTTCGCTTGCCACCAAGTCATTTCAGGTATCTGATGTTGTTCAGTTAAATAGCGCATGATTAACCCTGAGTCCGCGATGTTTAACTCGTCATTAGTTAGAAATGGGATTTTACGAGTTGGATTGTGCTCAACCATGATTTGTCGATCTGCTTGCGCAAATATATCTAGACAAGTGTAAGGTAAATCAAATTGATGATACTGAGCAAACATACGAATGCGGCGTGCGTAGGGAGAGGTGTCAGAACCATACAAGTGCATAAATCGGCTCCTATCTTTTATGCTCATTGAAAAAATATCTTTGAAATAGGTATAAAAAAAGCCGCTAAAGCGGCTTTAGAATATATTGATAGTTATTCAGTTCGGCTTGTTACTTCTAGTAAATGATAACCAAACTGAGTTTGCACTGGACCTTGTACTTGATTAACCGGTGCAGAAAAAACCACTTTATCGAATTCTGGTACCATCATACCTGGCCCAAACTCGCCTAGTTCACCACCATCTTGGCCTGACGGACAGCTTGAGTGTTTTTTTGCAAGTTCTGCGAAGTCTGCACCTTGCTCTATTTCTGATTTCAATTCTAAGCAAAGCGCTTCGCTTTCAACTAAAATATGTCTTGCACTGGCAACTGTCATACATTCTCCATAATTCTAAATCTGAGCATTATTTACTCATAGTTTATTCTAGTATAGATAGAATTTTTTCTCGCGCAACGGTTATAGTGAATTTTCAATTGCTTGAGTTAAATTTGCCGAAAGCGGCTTAGTTCGGCTGTTAAAGCGTTGCACCGTTTTTCTGTCTGCTGAAACAAGATATTTATAGAAGTTCCACTTTGGTGAACTTGTCTCTGCATTAAGGTGCTTAAAAATAGGATTTGCATCATCACCACGAACCGCTGTTGTTGAGAGCATTGTGAATGTTACCCCATAATTTACATAACAGACTTCAGCGGTGTCTGCTTCATCGTTTTCTTCTTGAAAGAAGTCATCGCTAGGAAAACCAATTACTACGAGGCCTTTGTCTTTATACTTTTGATGTAGGGCTTCAAGTTCTTCAAATTGACCTGTAAAACCACAATTACTGGCTGTATTCACAATCAGCAGAGGTTTATCTTTAAATTCGCAAAAATTTACTGACTCCTCAGAGTGTAGTTTTCGCATAGTGACATTCGTGAAGTCATCGCAACTATTTGCCTGCACTGGCGATGTAAACAGTGCATAGCACAAAATCATTAAACTTAATAAATACTTACACATATGTTTTCCCATTTTTTATTTGACTAGTTTAAGATACGAATTCTTCGTTTACCACGATCATTGTAGAGTAAAAGTAATGAATATTCGCTATGCACAAGCAACTGATTTAGAGGCGATAGTTGCCATTTACAACGAAACCATCGCCAGCCGTATGGTGACAGCTGACACCGAGCCTGTGACTGTTGAGTCTCGAGTTGTTTGGTTTGAGAGTCATAATATGCGCTCGCCTATTTTTGTTTGTTGCGATGGTGAAAATGTGCTCGGGTGGTTAAGTTATAAAGACTTTTATGGGCGACCGGCATACCAGAACTGTAAAGAAATTAGTATTTATATTACGCACAAAGCACGAGGTCAGGGGCTGGGTAAAAAGCTGCTCGAATTTGCTGAAGAACATGGTCGAGAAATAGGGCTGAAAGTATTACTCGGTTTTGTATTTTCGCATAACACGCCAAGCATTAAACTATTTAAACAGCATAGTTATGCTGTATGGGGTGAGTTTCCTCAAGTGGCAGAAATGGATGATCAGACTTATAGTTTGACTATTCTAGGGAAGCATTTGTGATTGCCATAATTAATCACTGATTTGCTCAAGTGTGAGTTTGCTCAGTCAATATGTGGTTGGCTGGAAAATAGAGTCTAAGAACAAGCTATGTCTAATAAAATACTGATAATTGACAGCAATAGTGTACTGGCTATGCGTCTAAAAGTGCTATTTGAGTTACTAGGTGGTGAAGTAGAACATATTCACTATCGAATGTTAAATGACGCTTTTGATTATAACCAATACGGTGTTGTTGCCATTGCGCATGGTATTCCCAGTGAATATCTAGATAGTCTATCTGTTCTTCGCGCACACCCTAAATTAATATTACTCGCCCCTAAGCCTGACAACACAGAGCACTTGCAGGTCTTTAGCCAGTTTAATCGTGCTTTACCTAACGGTATAGTGATTTATCCTTTCTTCGCCAATAAAGAAATTACTAACTTATTAGAGCGTGTTTTAGAGATTGGTATTGATTCACGACTGGTGTTACCAAAAGTGTTGTTAGTTGATCATTATCACGAGCGGCTTGAATCTCTGGCTACCAGCCTACGAGGCGCACAGCTTCAAGTGTTAACAGCACATAGTAAAGATGAAGCGTTAGAGCTAGCTAAAAATAATGATGTTGACTTGCTGATCAGTGATTTTAATTTAGAGCAAGGCACGGGTCTCGAAGTGTTTAATGCGCTCAAAATGGTGTATCCACATTGTCGATGTTTATTGTTTACCTCTCGTGCCAATCAAGTGGATATGATGGAAGCCATCCGTCAAGGCGTTGAAGATGTTTTAATAAAGCCTTTTGATGAGAGTGAACTACTGCAATCTCTACACAAGTTATGGCAAACCGAACTGCTAAAACGTCATAACCAAGAGTTGGTTGAACGACTTCAAGATACTGTCGATGCCTTAATCGAAAGAGATAGCTTACTTCGAGTTATCTATAAGCATACGCCTGATCCAATTATGCTGTTCTCTCGAAATGGCAAAATTATTGAAGCGAATGATGCTTGTGGCGAATTATTAAAACTTTCTCCAGAAGAGCTGCCTGAACATTCTATTTTTGAGTTATTTGATAAAGAAACAGCGTCAGGCCTTAAAACAGCTATCCAAGGTGTTGGTGCTCATCGACATTTCAATTTTGAACTATTATTGCCAAGAGAAAATGGCTCAGTGCCACTCATGGGCACTTTCACCGAAATAGACCATCATGGTGAAATGGCATTTGCGGTGATATTAAAAAATGTGACGCAGCTTAAGAAAAAGCAACAATTGTTAGAAGAGGCGAAAGAAGTCTTAGAAGTTGAAGTGCAGGCAAGAACTGCGCAGTTACAAAAAGCAAAAGATGATGCTGAAGCGGCTAACCAAAGTAAATCAGAGTTTTTAGCTAATATGTCACATGAGCTTCGTACACCCATGCATTCTATTTTAAGTTTTGCACGCTTTGGGTTAGACAAACTTGGGGCAGGTGAAACACCAATTGATAAATTGAAAAAATATTTATCGCGAATAGAAACCAGTGGTGAGCGTCTGCTTTTATTGTTGAATAATTTGTTAGACCTTTCAAAGCTTGATGCGGGTCATTTTCCATTTAACCCAAGTAACCATGATTTAATGGCGATCATTAAAACAGGCATCGAAGATGTCGCAGGCTCTGCAATGGAAAAGGGCATACAAATTCGGGTTAATTCACCTGTTGATAGGTTGCCGCTGTTTTGCGACCAAGAGCAGCTTAATCAGGTAATACGAAATCTGTTAGGTAACGCGCTTAAATTCAGCCCAAAAGACAGTGAAGTTGACGTGGCAATTACGTTAGACGAAGAAAAGGTTCATATTTCGATTAGTGATCGAGGTGTTGGTATTCCTGAAGATGAATTAGAGCAGGTATTTTCTAAGTTTGTACAAAGCAGTAAAACCAACAGTGGCGCTGGTGGAACAGGGCTTGGTTTGGCTATTTGTAAGGAGTTTATACTACTACATAAGGGTTATATTTGTGCCAAAAACAATAATAATGGCGGTGCTACCGTGATGATTGAGTTACCATTAAAGAAACAAAATGAGTTAATGGTTTAGCAAACTTGCAAAACCAAGACTATAACTATTCTATAGGTATCAAGAAAAGGAATAGCTCATGGCATTACAAAGAATTTTAGCCGTTGATGACGAACCGTTTAATTTAGAGATCATAGAAGAAATCTTAGAAGATTTAGACTTACAATTGGTGACTTCAGAGAGTGGTCCAGAATGTTTGGAAGTATTAGAATCGTTTTCCCCTCAAGTCGTTTTACTTGATGTAAGTATGCCGGGTATGGATGGCTATGAAGTGTGTCGTCAAATTAAGGCAAATCCAGCCACCAAAGACATTGTAGTCATGTTTGTATCTGCTCGAGGCTCAGTTGAAGAGCGTATGGAAGGATATTCCGTAGGAGCAGAAGACTATATTGTTAAGCCTTTTGCACATGGTGAACTAAAAAGTAAGCTGAGTAATCTTGGCCAGATATTACTTGAAAAAGAAAGTCTTGAGCAACAAGTTGAGGATGCAACCAGCACTGCATTTAGCGCTATGGCGACCAGCAGTGAAATGGGACAAATTGTTAATTATATCGAGCAAATCGGTCAAATAGACGATGTCTCTGAACTAGCGCAAGCTTTAATAAGTTGCCTATCAAGCTTTGGTTTGAATTGTAATATGGAACTGAGGATAGACGACGATAGACAGCATTTTGCGTCTTCAGGTTTATGTTCTCCGATTGTGCTGGAGCTTTTCGAGATCCTCAAATCAAAAGGTCGACTCCATGAGTTCCAAAACCGTATTCTGGTAAATTACGAAAATCTGAGTTTATTAATCTTGAATATGCCTGAAGATGACGAAGAAAAGCATGGTCGTATTCGCGATCATATTTGCTTTATCGTGAGTGTGACAGAGCAGCAACTGTTGTCAATTTTGACACGTAGAGAGTTACAAGAGCAGCAGCAAAACCTCTCAGAAGTCATTTCTATGGTACATAGTAAGTTTACCGGATTAATGTCGTTACTGGACGATAACCGTAAGCACAACGAAGAAGTGTTTCGCTCATTGCAGGAGCAGTTTGAGAACCGGATCCCGACGATGGGCTTAGATGAAGACCAAGAAGTATTTATCTTTACTAATGTTGATGAGGCAATCCAAAACTCTGTTGCGCGTGAAGAGTCAATCACGAGAGTTAGAACGGCTTTTGCTGAAATCGAAGCGGATCTCTCACTAATTAATAAGAAGTAGTGGGGCAACTACTATTTGTTATACCAATCCTCTTAATTAAGCGAGCTATTTTGAGGCAAGAAAAGCGTGTCGGTAACGAGGCAAAATTTTGCTATTTAGTTGTTCTAAATAAGAAATTTTCAACGAAGTTAGCGTCAGTTTTAGTCCCTCAAAATGATTGAATATTATTGAGGATTGGTATTAAGCATCGCGCGGCAATCCCTTTTCAATAATGCGGATCAAGCGCAATTGCTTTCTATCTTCATTGCGCTGTTTTTGCCTTTGTTGCTCTAAAGCCCATTCAATGTGATCTTTAACCAAATCACTACTTTGATGAAGCGCAGCTTCTAATGCGTTTACGATGGTTTGATTAAATGGTGCATTTCCGAGCCCAACAGCTAGGTTTCTCTGCCAGCGTTCGAAACCAATTCGGCGAATTGGACTGCCTTCGGTATTTTTCAAGAATATATCTTCTGTCCAACTAAACAAAACCAGTAGTTCTTGATCTTTTAAGTTCTTACGTGGCGCAAAATCATCTTCTTGAGTAAGTTGCCCGAAGCGATTCCAAGGGCAAACCAGCTGACAGTCATCACACCCATATACGCGATTGCCCAGAAGAGTGCGATACTCTTCAGGAATGGGGCCTTGCAACTCGATGGTTAAATACGAAATGCACTTTCTAGCATCAACAACATAGGGTTCAACAATGGCACCAGTAGGGCACAATGTTAAACAGGCAGTGCATTTTCCACAGCCTTCTTCTTTGTTTGGTTCATCAATAGGAAGGGGTAGGTCGACAAATAACTCTCCTAAAAAAAACCAGGAACCAGCTTGTTTATTGATTAACAAGCTGTTTTTACCACGCCACCCAAGGCCTGCTTTTTCTGCGAGTTGGCGTTCTAATACTGGCGCTGAATCAACAAAAGGGCGAAAGCCAAACTGTCCAACTTCTTGCTCAATTTTTTGTCCTAGCTTCTTCAGTTTATTGCGGATCACTTTATGGTAATCTCGGCCTAATGCGTAGCGGCTAATATAGGCGGTTTCTTTATTTCCAAGCGCCTTTGCAAAGCTCGCCTCAGGTGGCAGATAGTTCATTTTTACACTGATGATCCGTTGAGTACCCGGGACAAGTTCAGCGGGTCTTGCCCGTTTCATACCATGGGCGGCCATATAACTCATTTCGCCATGATAGCCATTATCTAACCAGCGTTGCAGTTGAGCTTCGTGTTCACTCAGATCAATATCAGTGATCCCAACCTCGGCAAAGCCAAATTCTTTACCCCATTGCTTAATTTTTGCAGCAAGTTCAATATAATCAATCTTAGTGGCAGTCACGGAATCATAATCTTGGAAGCTAAATACACCGCTAATTTACCACAATACGCATACCTCGCCCAACAGGTACAAGCGCATGAAGCACAAGCTGCGCAAAAAGTAGGCCTATCGTTATGGCAATTAATGCAACGAGCTGGTGAGGCGTTATTCAGTTTGTTTGACGTCGAGTTTATTGATGCTGAACGAATCTTGATCTTGGCTGGAAAAGGCAATAATGCGGGGGACGCCTACTTGTTGGCCGCGCATTTACAGCAAACGGGCCGACAGGTTGTCGTTTACAGTGTGTTTCCTACTAGTTTATTGAAAGGTGATGCGTTGAAAGCCTACCAACACGCTAAATTATGTGAAGTTGAATTCAGTGCAGGTTGGCCTCAGCAACAAACGTTCGATGTCATTGTTGACGGCATATTTGGCACAGGGTTTAAAGGTGACTTAAGCGCTCCGCTTATCTCTATATTTAATCAATGCGAAAAAAGCACTGCAATAAAAGTGAGTATAGATGTCCCCAGCGGTGTCAATGCCAATTCATCAGAAGTTGCTATTGGTGCCTTTAAAGCAGATGTCACGCTGACTTTTATCGCTTTAAAGCAAGGCTTATTAACGGGTAAAGCGACGGCGCATTGTGGTCGACTCTATTTAGCTGAATTGGGAGTTGCAGAAGCGTTTGCAACGCTTGTTAAGCCGAGTGCCACTTACCTCAACCAAAGTGAACACCTTGCGAGAAGTCCAGCTAGAGGCAGTGACACTTACAAAAACCAATGTGGTCATGTGTTATTAATTGGTGGTGGGAAGGGGATGGCTGGTGCCATAAGGCTGGCTGCAGAGGCGTGCTTACGTTCAGGGGCAGGCCTTGTTAGTGTCGCAACGCATCCAGATAATGTTGCCATGGTATTACAAGGACGCTATGAGCTTATGGTGCATGGTCTTGAAAATAAAGCTGATTTATTGGCACTTATGGATAAAGCCGATGTCTTAGTGATAGGACCAGGACTTGGGCAATCTAGTTGGGCAAAGGAGCTATTTGATACTGCTATAGAGTTTGATGGTGAAGTAGTCTTAGATGCCGATGGCTTAAACTTACTAGCAAAGCGACCAAAAAAATTACCAAGGTGCGTCATTACACCCCATGAAGGAGAGGCAAGGCGATTATTAGGTGAGCATTGCAATATGTCTGCCCGCTTTGAGGTGGCGAAATTACTCCATGAAGAATATATGGCTTCAGTAGTATTAAAGGGGCCGGGCAGTTTGATATATGATGGCAATTGCACAGCAATTAACCGCTCAGGAACGCCAGCTATGGCCAGTGCTGGGATGGGAGACGTTTTATCTGGTATGATTGCTGCTTTAATTGCACAAGGGTTAGCCCAAAACACAGCTGCACAACTCGCGGTGTATATTCACGGATTCGCAGCGCAGATAGCTGCTAAAGACGGTGAAAAGGGGTTACTAGCCAGTGATTTATTCGTTTATATTCGACGTTTATTAGGATAAACATGCGTAATACGTTTACTTTATTGTTAGAGGATGAAACTGCCACCGTGAATATGGGGGGCAGGCTTGCTCAGGTTGTTCAACAAGGCGCGGTGATTTTTTTACATGGTGATCTAGGGGCAGGAAAAACTACTTTAACACGCGGCATTGTGCAGGGCTTAGGTCATATTGGAAAGGTTAAGAGTCCAACCTATACCCTAGTTGAGCCTTATGAATTATCGAATTGTTCGGTATATCATTTTGACTTGTATCGTTTGGGTGACCCTGAAGAGTTAGAGTATATGGGGATCCGAGATTATTTTGCACCGACAGCGATTTGCGTGATTGAATGGCCTGAAAAGGGTCACGGGTTTATTCCGACTCCCGATTTAAACATTACTATGCAGTACCAAGGGGAGCAAAGACAGATCAGCATTGAAACTGAGTCTGAACGAGGTATTGCGATACTAAACACATTACAAAACGATGAACAGTTTAAAAATAATTAAAATAATACAAGTAAGTCTCATCTTTTGCCTGTTACTGAGTGTATCGGCATGGGCAAAAAATAGCATCGAAGGGGTTCGGGTGTGGCCTTCACCCGAGAGTACCCGCGTTGTGCTTGATATGTCTGACAAACCCGACTTTAGCTACTTTATGCTGAAGAACCCGCTTCGTTTAGTGATTGACTTAGAAAACACAAAAAAGCATAACAAGCTGCCGACAATTCCGAAAGAGCATCGGGTGTTGTCTAAATTGCGTTACAGCAAACCTAAAAATACTAAAAGTACACGCCTAGTATTTGATTTAACACGTACTGCACGACCTGTTATTTTTGCTTTGGCACCTACAGGGCCTTATAAAAACCGTTTAGTGATAGATTTATATGGTAAGCAGAAAAGCTTAGAAGCGAACGATACTAAGAAAAAACGAGAACGGGTGACTGATCGAGACATTATTGTTGCGATTGATGCAGGTCACGGTGGCGAAGACCCAGGTTCAATTGGTCCTTCAGGCACCTATGAAAAAAATATAACGCTACCGATAGCCAAAAGATTGGCGAGAATGATAGATGCAGAACCAGGTATGCAAGCAAGGCTCACCCGTACTGGTGACTACTTTCTAAAGCTCAATACGCGTACTTCAAAAGCCAGACAAAAACGCGCTGACTTTTTTGTGTCTATTCATGCCGACGCATTTACTCGACCAGAACCTAACGGCACCTCTGTTTGGGTATTATCGCTTCGACGCGCGCAGTCAGAAACTGGTAAATGGTTGGAAGACAGAGAAAAGCACTCCCAACTACTAGGTGGTGCTGCTGATCTAATTAAAGATACAGCAAACGAACGCTATCTTGCGAAAGCGTTATTAGATATGTCGATGGATCACTCCATGAAGACGGGGTTTACCGTGGCGGAAGAAGTGGTAAGAGAGCTGAAAAAAGTTGCTAAACTGCACAAGAAAGCGCCTCAGTCAGCTAACTTTGGTGTTTTAAAATCGCCAGACATACCATCCATATTAGTTGAAACAGGGTTTATCTCGAATCCTAAAGAAGAAAAAATGTTAAAAACGGCACGTCACCAAGAGCGATTGGCGCGTGCAATTTTTAAGGCTATTCGCACTCATTATCAAAAGAACCCGCCAGATGACTCGCTATTTGCCCGCTTGAAAAAAAATAAACCTATGCAACATAAAGTAAAGCGAGGTGAGTCGTTAAGCTTGTTAGCGCAGCGTTATGGCACCACGGTATCGGCGCTGAAAAAGGCCAATAAACTTAGTAAAAATACCTTGTACATTGGCCAAGTATTAAAAATTCCTAAAGTGTAGGAGTTGCATGAGCATTGAAATTTTACCTGCCCGTTTAGCAAACCAAATTGCTGCGGGTGAAGTAGTTGAAAGGCCAGCCTCTGTTGTAAAAGAGTTAGTCGAAAATAGCATTGATGCGGGGGCGAACCGCATCACTATCGATATTGAACGTGGTGGCCACAAGCTGATCCGTATTCGCGACAATGGTCACGGTATTGTAAAAGATGAACTCACATTGGCGCTCTCTCGTCACGCAACCAGTAAATTAAAAAGCTTAGATGACCTCGAATGCATCTCATCTTTAGGGTTTCGTGGAGAAGCGCTGGCTTCAATTAGCTCTGTATCGCGTCTTACTTTAAGTTCAAAGCCTGCTGAACAAGAAACAGCTTGGCAAGCATTTGCTGAGGGGAGAGATATGGCTGTACAAGTACAACCGACCGCTCACCCCAATGGCACCACCATTGAAGTTAAAGATTTATTTTTTAACACCCCAGCTCGACGTAAATTTTTACGTACTGAAAAAACCGAGTTTAGCCACATTGATGAGCTGGTAAAACGCATTGCGTTAAGTCGTTTTGATGTGGCTATTACTCTGACTCACAATAAAAAAGTGGTTCGTCAATATCGTGCTAGAACGCCTGAACAGGGGACCGACAGAGTTGCACAAGTGGCAGGTAAAGCATTTGCAACCGACGCAGCATATATCGAATCCGGTGCAGAAGGCTTAAAACTATACGGTTGGGTACTACCGTGTGGAGACAATGGTAACTCACAATATACCTATGTAAATGGTCGTATGATGCGAGATAAACTTATTTTGCATGCGATACGACAAGCCTTTGAAGAGCAGATGGGGCAAATTGAATTGCCCGGCTTTGTGATTTATCTCGAATTAGACCCAAGGCAAGTGGATGTGAATGTGCACCCGGCCAAGCATGAAGTGCGCTTTCATCAAGCCCGTTTAGTTCACGATTTTATTGTACAAGCTGTGAAACAAGCGGTATTTATGCCAGAGCAAAGTAGTCTGAGTACAGGTATACAACCAGATTATGTCGAAGACGCCCAGCAGCAGAGCTATCGTTCAGAGCTGACCTCCGCATCTGAGCCTCTTGTATCAGTCCCTTCAGGGTTTGATTTTACGCCTAAACCAAGCCAATTTTCATCAAGTGCCGGGCAAAGTAGTAGGGCGAGTTCAGCTTCATACTCAGGGGGGCGTGCAACTGCAAACCAGAATACGACTGAGCAAACTCAGCATCAATATAATGCCAATGAGTTCTACCAAGCACTGACACCGCAAACTCAAACACCAGTATCTGCAGAGGCTTTTTCACTTGAAGGAAATGTTCCAAATACAGTGTGTGCAGAAGTCGATATGATGCCTTTGTCAGAGGGCATGCTGTTTGTTAAGAAGCAAAATCATATTCTGTTAAGTCATTATAAGTATGCTTTATTACCTTTATGGCTAGCTGATATTGAGCAAGATGCGGCATTGACTGGTAAGGCTTTATTGTTACCTGTTCGAGTAAATTTAGACTCTGTAAATAATCAAGCGCTTGAGAAGAACCAATCTTGGTTGACTTTACTCGGCTTTGATATTCAGTTTTTTGAAAAATACATTATGGTTAAAAAACTGCCTATCAATGTGTACAGCATAGATGTGGCTGAACTAATCAATCGCACGTTAGAGTGTTGTAAGAAAGAATTTAGTGATATTCGCCATTGGCTTGAGTGGTTATATGAGCAAACGCCAAGTAGTTATTTTGCCAGTGATAGCTTTGCGAGTTTACAAATAAAAATACAAAACAATACACAATGTCTTTCAGCAATACAGTCAAAAGCAGTTAAACTAGACAGTAATATGTTTAAAACAATTTTAGAACAAGGCGCACAGTGAGTAAGTTACCTGTCATTACCCTAATGGGGCCAACCGCCGCTGGTAAAACAGCATTGGCAATTGAGTTATGTCAGCATTTAGACACAGAAATAATTAGTGTCGATTCTGCGCTCGTGTATAAAGGGATGGACATTGGTACTGCGAAGCCCAATGCGAAAGAACTGGCGCAAGCGCCACATAAATTGATTGATCTGATCGATCCTAAAGAGAGTTACTCGGTTGCAGAATTTAGACGTGATGCCATTGAATGTATTGATGGGCTGCATGCGAAAGGTAAAGTGCCCATTTTAGTCGGTGGCACCATGATGTATTTTAAGGGATTAATAGAAGGCCTATCACCTTTGCCTGAAGCGGATGACAAAGTCCGTGCCCAGTTGGAAAAAGAAGCCAATGAACTTGGTTGGCCTGCACTTCATGCACTTTTGACTGAGGTTGACCCAGAAGCTGCTGCGAAGATCAGCGAAAATGATTCTCAGCGAATTAATCGTGCGTTAGAGGTGTATCGTTTAACGGGTAAAACCATGACAGAGTTGCAGCAGCAGAAGCAACCAGAATTACCTTATACGTTTCATCAATTCGCCATCGCCCCTTCTGACCGTAAAGTCTTACATGACAGAATCGAAAAAAGATTTAAAATAATGCTAGATCAGGGGTTTAAAAATGAAGTTTTGGCCCTATATCAGCGAGAAGACCTACATTTAGATTTACCGTCGATACGTTGTGTTGGATATCGACAAATGTGGGAACACTTAGCCGGCGAATACGATCACGATGAAATGTTATTTAAAGGAGTCGCGGCAACGAGACAACTCGCAAAGCGACAATTAACTTGGTTGAGGGGATGGCCAAACGTGACTTGGTTAGAGACTGATTCGCAAGAAAACTTGCAACGTGTTCTAACTTCGCTAAGCTATTAGTAGTTGATAAATCAAGCTGTTCGAGTTTTCTCAACAAAGAAAATATAATAACACCTAAAACGAAGGATAAGACAATGGCAAAAGGCCAATCTTTACAAGACCCATTTTTGAATGTACTACGTCGTGAACGCATTCCTGTTTCAATTTTTTTAGTTAACGGCATCAAATTACAAGGTAAGATCCAATCATTCGATCAATTCGTAATCTTACTTGAAAATACAGTGAACCAAATGGTTTACAAACACGCTATCTCAACAGTTGTGCCAGCTAGAGCAGTAAATTTCCAATCTGCACAAGGCGGTGATAACTCAGATAATTCTGGTAGCGAAGAAGGTAATTATTAATTTTTTAGGAGCGTAATGCTTGTTTGACCGTTATGAAGCCGGCGAACAGGCAATCTTAGTTCATATCGACTTTCAAAACGAAGGAGATCGAGAAGATCTCAGAGAGTTAGAAATGTTGGTATCTTCTGCTGGTGTTAGAAGTTTGGCGGTTGTGCAAGGCAGTCGCCAAGCACCACATGCCAAACTGTTTGTCGGAACTGGTAAAGCAGAAGAAATCGCTGAGATTGTCAAAATCCACAATGCAGATGTCATCATCTTTAATCACCAACTCAGCCCCTCTCAAGAAAGAAACCTAGAGAGTATCTGTAAGTGTCGTGTATTAGACAGAACGACGCTGATTTTAGATATTTTTGCTCAGCGAGCACGTACTCACGAAGGTAAGCTACAAGTTGAGCTCGCCCAGCTAAGACATATCTCAACGCGTCTGATCCGTGGTTGGACCCACTTAGAACGTCAAAAAGGCGGGATTGGCTTACGAGGTCCGGGTGAAACTCAGCTTGAAACCGATCGCCGTTTATTAAGAGAGCGTATAAAAAGTATACGTAAAAGGCTTGAAAAAGTAGCCACGGTTCGAGAGCAAGGTAGGCGTGCGCGTAGTCGAAACGAAGTACCTACTGTGTCTTTAGTGGGCTATACCAATGCGGGTAAGTCTAGCTTATTTAACTTTGTTACTGATGCCGAGGTGTATGCGGCAGATCAGCTCTTTGCGACACTTGACCCAACGCTTAGAAAGTTAGAAATTGACGATATTGGCCCTGTAATATTCGCTGATACTGTAGGTTTCATAAGACATTTACCACATGATTTAGTTGCTGCGTTTAAAGCGACACTGACTGAAACCCGTGAGGCAGATCTACAATTGCATGTGATAGATGTTGCTGACAATAGAAGAAAAGAGAACATAGAAGAGGTACAATCGGTTCTTAAGGAGATTGAAGCAGATGAAATTCCTCAGCTTTTAGTCTATAACAAGATTGATCTCTTAGAAGATGTTAAGCCAAGAATTGATTTTAACGACGAAGGTGTGCCAATTCGCGTGTGGTTGTCAGCACAAACTGGGGAAGGTACCGAGTTACTACTAGAGGCGATCTCTAAGCTACTGGCAAAGAAAGTGTTTGCTCACACACTTTGCGTACCACCTGCGTCAGGTAAATTACGTGGTTCGCTGTTTAATTTAAATGGCGTAAAGCAAGAAAACTATGATGAGCAAGGTAACTGGCTACTTGATGTACGTATCCCACAAGTTGATTGGGAAAGATTAAAAAAAGAACAAGGTGCAAATATCGAGCAGTTCATCGTTTCAGATTAAACAAAGACTGTTACGATTTTCTTCGCATAAAGATATAAGTCATGCGAGATATTTGTTAGATTTAACTTAATTCATTTTAGATAACAATGGAGTATAGCTATGGCCTGGAATGAGCCGGGTAAGAATGGCAATGATAACGATCCGTGGAAAAACCGCGGTGGTAAAGATCAAGGCCCACCCGATCTTGACGAAGTATTCCGTAAATTCGGCGATAAGTTTGGCGGTATTTTTGGCGGCAAACCTGGTGGTAGTAACGGTGGTTTAGGCGGTGCAGGTATTACCTTTGTATTGCTAATTGCTATCGTTGTTTGGGCTCTAAGTGGTATTTATACCGTGAAAGAAGCCGAGCGAGGCATTGTATTACAGTTTGGTAAATTCGACCGAATTGCAGAGCCAGGCTTACGTTGGAAGGCAACATTTATTGAACAAGTGATCCCAATCGACATCGAAGCAGTTCGTTCGTTATCTGCATCAGGTTTCATGCTGACTGAAGACGAAAACGTAGTAAGTGTTGAGTTCGAAGTCCAGTATCGTGTTGTAGACCCAACGCTATACCGCTTCAGCGTGACAGATGCTGATCACAGCTTACAGCAAGCACTTGATAGTGCACTTCGTTATGTTGTTGGTCATTCACGCATGGACCAAGTATTAACAACGGGTCGTGAAGTCGTTCGTCAACGTACATGGGATGAGCTAAATAAGATTATTGAACCATACAACCTTGGTTTAATCGTCACTGACGTGAACTTTAAAGATTCTCGTCCGCCAGCAGAAGTAAAAGACGCGTTTGATGATGCGATTGCTGCACAAGAAGACGAAGAGCGTTTCATTCGTGAAGCTGAAGCATACGAGAGAGAAATCGAGCCGCGTGCACGTGGTCAAGTTACTCGTATGACGCAAGAAGCTGAAGGTTACAAAGAGCGTATTATCCTTGAAGCACAGGGTGAAGTCGCACGATTCGAGCAACTTTTACCTGAGTATCAAGCGGCAAAAGAAGTAACTCGTCAGCGTCTTTACATTGATATGATGGAAGAAGTATTAGGTAGCAGTAGTAAAGTGTTGGTTGATGTGAAAGGTGGTAACAACATGATGTATTTACCGCTTGATAAGATCATGCAGCGCAGTGGTCAACAAGGCGCCATGACACTACCAAACGCGAACGACCTAAATCAATTACGCCAAACTTTAGGCCAGCAATCACGTAATAACAGTACTGTGAATAGCGCTAGAGATCGTTTTTCAAATGACAGATATAACAACAGTGGGAGATAAGCGTTATGAGAAATTTTAGTTCTATCCTCTTAATTGTTGCCGTGTTGATGTCATTCTCATCGGTGTTTGTTGTTAAAGAAGGTCAACGTGCGATTGTTTTACTATTCAGCAAGGTGCAAAAAGACAGTGAAGATACTGCGGTTGTATACGGCCCAGGTCTTCATTTCAAAGTACCTTTCTTTAGCCAAGTAAAGCAGCTTGATGCGCGTATTCAAACGCTTGACGGTGCACCAGATCGTTTCGTAACGAGTGAGAAAAAAGACTTAATTGTTGACTCATTTGTTAAATGGCGAGTGAACGATTTCAGTGCTTACTACCTGCGTGCGCGTGGTGATAAGCAATATGCTGAAACGCTACTTAAGCAAAAAGTGAATAACGGTCTGAGAACTAACTTTGGTAACCGTACAATCAAAGAGATTGTTTCTGGTGAGCGTAGTGAGTTAATGGCAGAAGCCTTGGTACAAGCATCTGAGAGTGCAACTGAGCTAGGTATAGAAGTTTTAGACGTTCGTGTAAAACAAATCAATCTACCTAACGAAGTGAGTGAGTCAATCTTCCGTCGTATGCGTGCTGAGCGTACTGCGGTAGCTAAAGAGCACCGTTCTGAAGGTCAAGAAAAAGCTGAAACAATTCGTGCAGAAGTTGATCGTCGCGTGACGGTTATGCTTGCTGATGCTGAGCGTAATGCGCGAAGCGTACGAGGTGAAGGCGATGCAACAGCGGCTAAGATCTACGCTGATGCATACAATAAAGACGCGGAATTTTTCGGTTTCGTTCGTTCTTTAGAAGCATATAAGAAAACCTTCAATAACAAAGGCGATGTTATGGTGCTATCACCAGACAGCGAGTTCTTTGACTATATGAAGGATGCGAAAGGCGCGAAGTAATTAAATAGCGCTCGTATTTCTTAATTAAAAAGCCCTGAAATTTTCAGGGCTTTTTTGTTGCATTTCAAAACATTGTTTTATTCGCGCTCACAGTACAGAAAAAATACCACTTTTACGGTTATCTTCGTTGTCATTTTCTGGTAAAATCCTCGCCTAATTTTTTCTAAGTGATATTGCAATGGGTAAAAACGTCGTTGTACTAGGCACCCAATGGGGTGACGAAGGTAAAGGTAAAGTAGTTGATCTACTAACAGATAAAGCTTCTCTTGTTGTGCGTTATCAAGGTGGCCACAACGCGGGTCATACTTTGGTGATCAATGGTGAGAAAACAGTTCTACACTTAATTCCGTCAGGTATTTTACGTGACAACGTTAAGTGTGTAATTGGTAATGGTGTTGTATTAGCACCTGACGCGTTAATGAAAGAAGTGGGTATGCTTGAAGAGCGTGGCGTACCAGTTCGTGAACGTCTTCTTATCAGTGAAGCATGTCCTCTAATCTTACCTTACCACGTAGCATTAGACCAAGCGCGTGAGCTAGCGCGTGGTGAAAAAGCGATTGGTACAACTGGTCGTGGTATCGGTCCTGCATATGAAGATAAAGTGGCTCGCCGCGGTCTTCGTGTTGGTGATCTATTCAACCCAGAGCAGTTTGCTGCAAAACTTAAAGAAATTCTTGAGTACCATAACTTCACATTAGTTAACTACTACAAAGTAGACCCAGTTGACTTCCAGAAGACTTATGACGATGCAATGGCTGTTGCTGATATCCTAAAAGCAATGGTTGTAGATGTAACTGAGCTACTTGACCAAACACGTGAAGCAGGCGACAACATCTTATTTGAAGGTGCTCAAGGTACACTTCTTGATATCGACCACGGTACATACCCATATGTAACGTCGTCAAACACAACCGCTGGTGGTGTTGCGACGGGGGCAGGTTTCGGTCCACTTAACCTAGATTATGTACTTGGTATCGTTAAAGCTTACACGACGCGTGTAGGTTCAGGTCCTTTCCCTACAGAGCTTTACGATGGTCTTGATAAGCAAGATCCAGTAGGTAAGCACTTAGGTGACAAAGGTCATGAGTTCGGCGCGACTACAGGTCGTTTACGTCGTACTGGTTGGTTTGATGCTGTTGCAATGCGTCGCGCTGTACAGATCAACTCAATTTCAGGCTTCTGTTTAACTAAACTAGACGTACTTGATGGTGTTGAAACAATCAAGATCTGTACTGGTTACCAGTTAGAAGATGGCACAGTAACAAACGTTACACCACTTGCAGCTGAAGGCTACGAGAAAGTAACACCTGTTTACGAAGAAATGCCAGGTTGGTCTGAAAATACATTCGGTGCAACGTCAGTAGAGCAGCTTCCTGAAGCGGCTATCAACTACATCAAGCGTATCGAAGAAATCACAGGCGTACCAGTAGATATCATCTCTACAGGTCCTGACCGTATCGAAACAATGATTGTTCGTAACCCATTTGGTGCGTAATTCAATCTTGTTTAAAAAAAGCTGCTTCGGCAGCTTTTTTTGTGCCTGAATCTTTTCGTGCTGTTTAACTTTGGTATATTTATTGAATGATCTGAGCGTCATTTATGTGGGTGAGTGTTTATGTTTCAAAAGCGTCATTTAATCGGCTTACTATTAGCCAGTATCAGTCAATTCTCTTTCGCACAGCCGGAAGAGTTAAAAGCCGTGCCGCTTTATACCCAAGCTGAATTAATTGAGTTAATTAAAAAGAACCAGCATTTAAAACGAGTCAAAGACGATGAGTGTCAGCTCGTACAAGATATCGAAGCACGTGCAGAAACCATGGCGTTGCCCTCGTATCAATTTTTGTATGGTGATATGTTGGCCTATGCAGTGTGTGTGGAGCGCAACGTTGAGCTTGGCTTATATTATATGAAACAAGCTGCAGAGCAGGGCTTAGCCTCAGCGCTGGAGCAGTTAGGCAGGTATTATGATGTGGGGCAGCTTGTACAAGCTGATAAGGCAATGGCCATTACTTATTTGCGTGAAGCTGCAGCGCAAGGCGATTTAAAAGCACAAATGCGTTTAGTGCGCTTATTCAATGAAGGCCATGGCAGTCCAAGAGATTATGAAGACGCTTATCGATGGCTATTTCACTCTGTTGTAGCTGACAAAAAAGTTCACAAACAGATAGAGCAAGCATTGACGAACCTAGCTAAAAAGATGCCTGAGAGTGTGGTTCGTAGAGCAAGGTTACCAATGTAAAATTGGTAACCAGACTCAATTTGCTGTTAACTCACAGCCTCAGATTCATTTTGCAGGTATGGATCTTTCAGCACACTCATCTTGGGTGGTTGCAAGGCAACAATTTTATCCCCTTCTTTTGGCACATACTTTTGCTCACTCACAAATGGCCGGATTTCAATTTTCTCATCATCTTTGGCATTTTCTTCGATAATGAATAGGGGCAGAGCCTCTTTATTTACTTCTTGATATTTTTGCCAATCGAACTCTTCTGTAAGCTTAGTTGCGCTGATCTTGCCACCTTTCGAGATTAGGCTACTAAGTTTGGCAAAGCTACCTTGTTCACCAAATAAAATTTGGCGAGATAAAAAAGTCGCACTGTCTTTGTTTGCTTTTGCATGGTTAGTTGAGGAGCGCAGTGAAAATACACTTTGCTCATTTAATAAATGAGAGAAGTATTGAACACCAAGCGCATTATGATGACGGTTAGGAGATAAGGCTAGCACCTTATTAAGTTGAGTCATGGGCAAGTAACGTTCTGCATGCTCGGATTGCGGGTTGCCGTAATAACATTGCAGACCATCCATGCGTGCCATTTTACAGTTTTCCCAGGCAGGATCTGATAAATGCACACTGATATTTTGCTCTTGCAAGCCTTTACCTATTGCTCGTGCAACATGATTAGCACCAATAATTAGTAATGTATTTGGACTTGGCTGACGAACACCTAAAAATTTAGCGAAAGGTGTGGCAGTTAAGCTTTGCAGTACCACGGTGACTATGATGACAGTGAAGATCAGCGGCACGATTTTTTCGGCATCAGGAATGCCTTTTTCAATCATGCTTAACGCAAAAACAGAGCCTACTGCAGCAGCAACGATCCCCCGTGGGGCAATCCACGATAACAGTACTCGAGATTTAAACGATAAGTCTGAATTAAACGTTGAAACTGCGATACAAATTGGGCGTGCAACGAAAAGTACAATGGCGATAAAGACTAGGGTATTTAAACCTAGCAGCATAAGGTCATTAATTTCTAGCCTTGCAGCGAGGAGGATAAACAGACTAGAGATTAAGATCATCGATAAGTCTTCTTTAAACTCTAGTACAGAATCAATTTCTAGGTCGTCTTGATTAGCCAACCAAATACCAAACACAGTGACTGCCAATAAACCTGACTCATGGCTTAAATGGTTTGAAAGCGTAAAACTGAATAAAACGAGTGCTAAAATACCAAACTTATGTAGTTCATAAGGCAACCACTCTTTTCTTATCAATAGGGTAGTGAGCCAGCCACTTATGATACCAATGCCAAGTCCAACGCCGAGAGTTGAGAATAGGGCCCACATGGTGTGGCCTAATACCTCGCCACTGCCAACCAGACTGACAGCTTCAAAGACGAGTACCGCGAATAATGCGCCGATAGGATCGATCACAATGCCTTCCCACCTCAATACACGGTCTATGTCTTGATTCGGTCGCATGGCATTAAGCATAGGCGCAATGACGGTTGGGCCTGTTACAACCAGTACAGCACCTAAAATAGCCGCGACGCGCCAATCTAGTTGTAAAACATAATAACCAGCTAAAGCAATAATGATAAAGGTCGCGAGCATACCTATTGAGCAGAGGTTACGAACAATTTTACCTATGCCTTTTAATTCTCGAAAATGTAAGGTCAGTGCGCCTTCAAAAAGAATAATCGCAACGGATAAAGACACGACAGGGAAGAGTAAATCACCCAGTAAAAGGTCAGGGTCGAGCTGGCCGGTAACAGGACCAAGTAATAGGCCAACTAATAAAAGAAAGAGAATAGCAGGAACTTTAAAGATCCAAGCTAACCATTGTGCAAAGACTGAAAAAACGGCAATTCCAGCAATATAAATAGCTGACATGCACTCTCCTATCATGTAGCCATACGTGAATATGACTATCTAGTTACTGTAATACCACTCCAAAAATAAAAAACTTATTAAAAGGAGCGTTATAAAACAAATATATAACGATTTACAAAGTAATTGTCAGTTAATTTTTTTGGCTAAAGACACTCTGTGCTAACCAGCACAAAGCTATAAAGCCATTTAGTTAAACATAGACCTGATTAGGAGAATATGTACTTAAAATGAAGAAATAATGAAGGTGGAAAGTGGTGGAGCTAAGCAGGATCGAACTGCTGACCTCCTGCGTGCAAGGCAGGCGCTCTCCCAGCTGAGCTATAGCCCCACATTCCAGTTTGGATACGCTGAGAAATTTATATTTTTTTTATTTCTCCGTCAATACTGGCGGTAAAAAAATCACAAAGTTTTTGTACGCTTTGTTACACTGACAGTCAAAATAATAAGCATGTTAGTCAGTTTACTATGTTGAAACTCCCTTTTCTGTTCGTACTTATGACGATTTTTTTGTCTGGATGTGTAACAAAGCCTGATGAGCCTTTTAAGGTTGCAGATCAAACATTACACACACGCCTGGCTGATAACGGCTCAAAATTATTTGCCTTCATTGTGACCGTTGAGAAACAAGCTCGGGTGAAGTTAGATACTCGAAAAGAGATCTCACGTACTGAGTTTAAGATGTTTTTAAATGAAGAGCATATCGAAGACTCTCCTGCATTAAAGTTAGCCTTGGAAGAGCGTGCGGTACAGCTTCTAAAAACGGCTCTAGACGAGCAGGATTATTGTCAGCAAGGTTATGATATTGAAGAGGTGTATTGGAAAGAGCGCAAGGTTCAGCTAAGAGGTCAGTGTCGTGACTGAAGTTAATAAGTTAACTGAGTTAGAGAGCTTATTTAAACAATTGAATCTCAATGCAATAAAATACCAACACCCGCCTTTAAACACGTGCCAAGATGCAGATGAACTTAATCTCAATCGGGCTGGTGAAAGAATAAAAAACCTATTTTTACGAGATAATTACGGTAAGCGACATTTCCTATTGTTGGTACCTGCTGATTATCAGGTAGATTTAAAAGCGTTGTCTAAACAGCAACAGTTATCGCGATTGGGGTTTGCATCATCTCAACGGTTAGTTAAATATCTAGGTGTTAAACCGGGCTGCGTTTCGGCATTAGCGGTTTTCAACGATACTGAACAAGTTGTTACTATATGGGTAGAATCAAGTCTATGGCAGGCTGAGCAATTTCAGTGTCACCCGTTTTTCAATGATCAGACTTGGGTGTTAAACAAAGCGGATTTAGAGCGTTTTTTTGAGTACACAGGTCATGCGCCTCAAGTCATAGACGTGCCTTGTTTGTAGTTAGCAAGGCATGCAATAAGCCCAAGTGAGCAGCAAACTAATAAACAAGTCAAAAACGCGATATAGCCATATTCTTCAAAGATGAACCCAGGTAGGAATGACCCGAGTGCGCCACCGCTATAATAAAAAGATACATATGCACCGTTAGTCACCGAAGCGGGTGCGGTACTAATTTTGTTTGCTAACGGCGCTGCGGTTGCATGTATAACGAACATACAACCACAGAAAAGAGTAAAGCTGATAATAAATAAGCTCAATATATGACTTGTAAGCATGATGTGGCTTAGACAATATAAAATGAACATCAGGCTCAGTAGTGCCCAAGCGTTTTTAACTTTTTTATTAAGCCATGGTGTGCATACAGACAAAATTGCTCCGACCAAATAGCCCGTGTAAATAAAACCAATTTCTTTATTATCAGAAATGCCGTATTGGCTTTGTACAATAAAGGGTAAAAAGTTTAGCAATGCTGCAAAGCAAAAAAACATAAAAAATACCGCAACGAATAGGCGTAATAGGGCAGTATCTTTTAAATGCACCAAATGCAGCCAGGGCTTTATTTTTTGTTTAGTATTTTCTTCTTTTTTGAGTTGTTTAGGAATGATTATCGCAAGGACAACTAAGCTCACACTAACTAAGTAGAAAAAGTTCTGCCACTGCCAAAATGCGGCAAAGTTTGCAGCAAGCATCCTACCCAAGTAACCCCCAATAATTGAACTACCAATATACAGGGTCATATTTTTCTGTAATGCATCACCTTGAAAAGTTGTGCCGATATAACTTGTCATGCCTATAAGGGCTGCGGGTAACGTGAGTCCTTGAATAAGTCTGCAAATTAATAGTCCTGAGAAGTAATCTGAATAGGCAAAAAGTAAGTTACTTGCAGCAAGGATTAATAAGGCGATACGCAAAATTGACAATGGGTTGAACTGGCTCAGCATAACACCGTAGCAAAGTGGTGCGATGGCGAGTGGGATCATAGTCACTGTCATTAATGCGCCACTGTTTGCAATTGAAACATCATATAGCTCAGAAAAAATAGGTAACAGAGGCTGAGGGGCGTATAAGACTAAAAATGTACAGACAGAGCAAAGCAGTAATTTAAATAATGACATGGTGTCTGATACCCAAAACAGCGCAAATAAGAAATTAATGTGCTAAACCTTAATAGGCTAATTAAAAATAAAGTTAAATTGCAGAGCATGTTAATGCACGAAACGCGTTAAGTTTAAAGCTTTATCAATTAGTTGGTAATTTTTTGCGCTAAATCACACTTTATTTGCTTTACTTTAGTTAGATTGCAGTTGCACCTCTCTTTGTCGTGTCGTGCATCTGAGTTAATATATTGGGAATTGTATTTTCATGGAGTTGCAGCATGGGTTCTCTACAAGACCAATTACTAAAAGCAGGTTTGACGACTGAGCATAAAGCCAAAGTTGCTAAAACCGAAAAACGTAAAGCACAAAAGAAGAAAAAGAAAAAAGGCGCGACAAGTGATCAATCTGACTTACAAAAGCATATTGAACAAACAAAACTTGAACAGCAGCGAAAAGCCGAAGAGCTAAATCAAGCTAAGCAAGCAGAGTTAAAAGAGCGCGAGCAAGTTGCGCGTGTTAAGCAAATTTTAGAGCACCACAACCAAGACGAAATTCGTGGTGAAGTTACATTCAACTTTACTTACGACAATAAAGTAAAAGAGTTGGATGTGAACGAGCAAACTAAACAAGCCCTATCAAAAGGCCGTTTAGCAATTTGTGTTCTCGAAGATAAGTTTTATGTACTTCAAGACGAGCCAGCACGTAAGATCGCTGAAGTTGACGAAAAATACATTGTTTTCCATGTTGCTGACGACACATCAGAAAGCGATGAAGACGACCCATATGCGGGTTATGAGATACCAGACGATCTAACTTGGTAAAGTCGTTATTGGGGCAAGTAAAGAATTCATATAGTCACACAAGAAGAGAAAATTATGAGTAAAGTAAAATATCTGGTTTTAGGTGCAGGCATTGCGTTCACTGCATTTGCAAACAATGCAGAAGCTGCAGATGGTAAAGCGTTATACACGGCAAAAATGTGCCAAACATGCCATGGTGCTGAAGGTAAAGCGCCTATCATGGACGCATACCCTAAAATCAATGGTCAAAACAAAACATATCTACTTAACCAAATGAAAGACATTAAATCTGGCGCGCGCGCTAACGGTATGTCTATGGCAATGAAAGCGATGGTTGCAAATGTATCTGACGCTGAGCTAGAAGCGATTGCTGATTATCTATCAAAAGTTAAGTAATCCACATTGGATTATGAAAAAACCACCGCATGTCGGTGGTTTTTATTTTATTGAACATCGAACAAGAGTCATTTAGACTTCTAAACTTCTAAATTGGCTGGTTGAGCCAAGTTAATATTTTAAGGCAAATTATGTTTGAACTACCAAAACTCAACTTAAAAGACAAAGTCAGCGAACAAGAATGGCAACTTCGTGTTGATTTGGCTGCGTGTTACCGTCTAGTTGAGCATATGCGTTGGGGTGATTTAATTTACACGCATATGTCTGCGCGTTTACCGGGTACAGATCATTACTTGGTGAATGCATTTGGTTTGAGTTTTGATGAAGTGACAGCATCTAATTTAGTGAAGGTCGACTTACAAGGTAATATTTTGGATGACACGCCATTCGAAATAAATCCTGCTGGGTTCACCATTCACAGCGCTATTCATGAAGTAAGAGAAGACGCACACTGCGTGATCCACTTGCATACAAAAGAAACCATTGCTGTTGCCAGCCTTGAGTGTGGCCTATTGCCATTGAGCCAACATTCTATGTTCTCATTACCCTCTCTGTCTTATCACGATTATGAAGGCTTAGCGGTGAATGAAGACGAAAAAGCGCGCTTGCAGAATGATTTAGGTACTACCAATCATATGTTGTTAGTTAATCACGGTGGTTTGACAGTGGGTCCAACTGTGGGTGATGCCTTTATGCGTTTTTATGATTTACAGCGCGCTTGTGAAATTCAAGTCGCGATTCAAGCGACGGGCCAAAAAGCCGTGCCTGTGCCTCAACCAATCATTGACAATATTTATAATCAAGCAAATGTCGTTCATAGCGGTAGCACAGGTGGTCAGTTAGCCTGGCCTGCAATGCTGAGAAAAGCGTACCGCCTTGATCCTAGTTTTGCTGAATAGGAGCTAACATGAAAGTAACTCGCGTCGAAGTTTTTGATATCCATTGTCCAGACAGACCAGCTTGGACTCCAGTTTTTGTTCGTATTCATACTGATGAAGGTATCAGCGGGGTAGGTGAAGCCGGTCTTGCTTATGACTTAGGTCACAGTGCGGCAGCGAGTATGATCAAAGAAATGGCAGAAGCCTTTCTTATCGGTCATGACCCATTCCAAACAGAAATGCTTTGGTCACGTATGTTACGTGAAAGTTTCTGGGGATTAGGTGGTGGTCCTGTAGTTTATGCTGCGATGAGTGCTATTGATACTGCACTGTGGGACATTAAAGGCAAAGCATTAAATCTGCCTGTTTATCAACTTCTTGGTGGTAAAGTAAACCCAGAGCTTCGCACCTATGCGTCACAATTACAGTTTGACTGGGATGATGAATTCAAAGCCCTTGTGCAACCTCATGAATATGCAGAAGCAGCACACAAAGCGATTGCTGAAGGATACGACGCGGTTAAAGTTGACCCGATTCAGTATGATAAAGACGGTAATACGTATTATGACCGTACTAAACTGATCTCACGTGCTGAAATGAAGTTATACCGTGCGCGTATGGCGGCTATTCGTGAAGCGGTAGGGGACGAAGTGGACATTATTTTTGAGTGTCATAGTTTGCCAGGTGCTACATCAGCCATTCAAATTGGTGAAATTGCAGAAGAGTTCGACTGTATGTACTACGAAGAGCCAGTGAATTACTTAAACCACTCGTTACACGCGAAAGTTGCCGATAAAGTAGCAGTGCCAATTGCAGGTGGTGAGCGTTTATATAACCGCTGGGGGGTGCGCCCATATTTAGAAGATCAAAGCATTGATGTATTACAGCCAGACATTGGCTTGTGCGGTGGCTTCACTGAAACGAAGAAGGTGTGTGATTATGCAGATATCTTCGATGTTCGTATTCAAGCACACGTATGTGGTGGCCCTGTTGCAACGGCTGCGTCACTTCATTTAGAAACAGCTATTCCTAACTTCTTAATTCATGAGCACCATACTTATGCGATCAAGAAATGGAACCGTGAGTTATGTATTCAAGATCCACAGCCTAAGAATGGTGTATTCAAAGTCTCAGAAGCGCCAGGTATCGGTATTGAGCTAAATGATGAAGTGGTTATGCGTTCAACACGTGTTGAAATCAAATAACGCGTTAAAAGTTTAAACTAAAAAGGGTCACATTTTAGTGACCCTTTTTTATGGAGTTAGCTA
Organism: Pseudoalteromonas sp. NFXS53; assembly: GCF_056629255.1. Classification (NCBI taxonomy): domain Bacteria; kingdom Pseudomonadati; phylum Pseudomonadota; class Gammaproteobacteria; order Alteromonadales; family Pseudoalteromonadaceae; genus Pseudoalteromonas; species Pseudoalteromonas sp. NFXS53. The sequence goes on from NZ_JBWVBR010000016.1 coordinate 76,488, forward strand.
ATTACCTTGAAGAGAGTTAACTAAACTTAGCCATCTCATGCTCAAGGTCTTTTGTTAATCCTTTAATGCTGTCTGTTGCGCTATGAGCATGGTGAGATACATTCGCTGTTTGTGCCGCAGTATCAGAAATGGTGACCACTCGCTGAGCGGTATCTTCACCAGCTGCAAGCTGCTCTTTGGCTGCATGGGCGATTTGGTGGCTCATCTGCGAGATAGCGCCTAGTGAGTTGGCAACCATCTGTAAAGCATCACTGGCATCTTTAGACATCTTCACGGTTTTTTCAGACGTTTCTACGCTTAAGCTCACTGAGTTTTTAGCCTCTTGTGTCGCAGATTGAAGATTACCAATCATGGTATGAATTTCTTCAGTGCTTGATTGGGTTCTTTGTGCTAATTGGCGAACTTCATCAGCTACTACAGCGAACCCTCGGCCTTGCTCCCCCGCTCTGGCTGCTTCGATGGCCGCATTTAACGCAAGTAAATTAGTTTGCTCTGCAATGCTTTGAATAACACTAAGTACATTCGCAATATTCTTAACTTCGTCATCTAGAATGCGAATATTATTACCTGCACTGTCGATTTGCTGTTCTAATAGCGCGATTGCTTGTGCCGCTTCAGACGTTTGCTTATCAGCATTTTGACCTTGCTGCTCGGCTTCTTGTACGGAGTAGGCTGCCTGCTCGGCATGTTCAACAACGGTTTGCGCCGAGGCTGTCAGTTCAGTAATGGCCGAAGCAACCATTTGGGTCTCTTCACTTAAGCTGCGGGTAAGTTGCTCTAATTCTTCGGAACGAGCTTCACCATCATGGCTTTGTGATTGCAGTTCAGTACTCACATGTTGGATACCATCGACAACGCCTTTTAAGCCTTGCTGCATATATTGCATGGCGGCAATGATACTCTCTTCATTGGCATTGTTGGTGTTAATGTCTGTACTTAGATTACCGCGAGATACACGTTTCACAATTGAAAGCACAGTATCGAGTTCTGCGCCCAGTTTATTAGATAGACCTAAGCCAAACCTAGCCAAAGCAAAAGCTAAAGCAGTTGCAATGATAAGAGATATAGCTAAAAGCCACTGAGCAGTATTCCAATAGCGTTCACTGACTTCTTTCATACTAATACCGGTACCAATATACCAGCCGAAGCGAGATGTTTTTTGTACAACAGACGTAAGGTCGACAACCTCTCCCTCACGAACAGAGTCCCAGTGGTAGGTGATAATACGATTGGTTTTGTTACCGACTAACCTTTTTACTTTCTGGCCTATGCTTTGACCGCTGACATCTTTAAAATCGTTAAAGCTGGTACCCTGTAATTCAGGGTCATGTGGGGTTGCAATAAAGTCGAGTTTCTCGTTCACCACATACACATATTCAGAATCGTGATATTTATTTTCCCGAAGCATTTCGGTGGCTAACTTCTTAGCTTGCGCTTCATCTAGTTCGCCTGTGGCAACATAATGTTCAAACTGTTCAACAATGTTGACCGTGCTTTTCATGAGTTGATTTATGCGTGCAATGTTATCTGTTTCACTTGCGTGGCGAAGCGCTTGCAAACCAAACACTGCGACCACTAAAAGCGAGATGAAAATTGCCGCAGTAAATAAAATTATTTTTATTCTTAAGGTGATACCTGACAGCACGACGGACTCCTAACTTAGTTTAGTCTTTCATGTCTATCATGATTATAGGGTAGATGTTAAGCGAGGATTGTAAAAATGCAGGATTAATGATGTGATATTTTTTCATAAACCCTGCATGTTTATATGGTTATTAGCGAATGAGTTGAACTTCCTGTTCATTTAAAGCGCGGTATTCACCTGGTGCAAGCGTTTCATCTAACTCGATACCACCAATATTTTCTCTATGTAATTCAACAACTTTATTTCCAACTGCTGCGAGCATACGTTTTACTTGGTGGTATTTACCTTCGCAAATAGAGAGCCTTAAGCTGTAAGTCGCTAAGCGCTCTGCTTTTGCAGGTAAAGTTGCATCTTTTTCACCATGTAGCATTACACCTTCCTCTAATTGAGACAGCATTTCATCACTGATAGGCTCTAGGGTTTCTACCAAATAAGTTTTAAATTTCTGTTGCTTAGGTGAGGTAGCTTTATGCGACCAATCGCCATCATTGGTGATGAGAACTAAACCTGTGGTATCTATGTCCAAACGACCCGCAACATGAAAGTTTTTTAAGTTGGGCTCATCAAGTAAATCGAACACGGTGGCGTGCATTTCGTCATTATTGGCACAGATATAATCTTGTGGTTTGTTTAGCATATAGTAGCGCAAGCCTAGATAAGCTATATGTTCGCCTTGCCATTCAACATGGTCATCTTGTGAGATTGGATGATCAAACTTAGTGATCTGCTCTCCATTCACTACAGCATTACGTTTTTTTATACCCGCTTTGACTTTGGTGCGGGGTAACTCTTTTATATGGCTAACGAACTTATCTAATCGGCAAGGAAATTTCATGTTAAATCACTTTTGTAATGCATTGTAATGGCATTATACGAAAGCCGATATTTTAAATCAGTTCTTTCTGTATACTTCAGGCAATAAATCGTAAACATGGACACTGAGTTGATAGTCACAGCCCAGTAAATCTTCTAAAGCAAACAGTAAGGTTTCACTGAGGAACTGCTTTTTCTCAACTTCACGTCCCGCCATGATATGGGCTTGAACATGGACAAATCCTGCTTTGCCATTACCAAGCTGAAAATGTTGAAAACTATTCGCTCGGGTCTTTACTGTCGTTAAATCAAATAGTGCTGTGCCAATTGCTGCTTGATGAATGGTTGCGACCAGTTCTTCGGTCTGTATATGTAAGTTGTCTGAGTGCTCAATGATAAAGTGCGGCATAGATGACTTCGCTCGTTAATTATGCGTAAATAACGCAATGTTATGTGAATATAGATGTATTGTCAGATGTTTTTAAAACGTACGCTCGGCGCTATTGTGATCACTGCAGGCTTAATGGGTTGTAGTGATGACGCCGCTAAAGTCAGTTTAGGTTTATTTACCACCAAAGATGTGGTGGTTAAAGCGAAGCAAGACCCTATTGTAACAGGCGTGACTTGTCATATAAGTCATATAGAAGCGGATTTAGATTTTTCTGATCCTTCTGATATGTCAATTGCCTGTCGACAAACGGGCCCGATTACTGCCGAGCAGTTACAGCAAATAGATTTATCAAAAGATGGTGAAGTGGTTTTTAAAGCCTCTAAAAGTATTTTGTTTAAATCATTAAAAGTGCGTCGTATTTACGATGCCGATACGCAAACCTTGCTGTATTTGTCTTATTCAACTAAAGAAACCAGTGGAAGCCACCATCATGCTTTATCGAGCGTACCTTTATATAACACTCAGGCTTGGAATTGGACTAACAAAGAAAAATAAATATGTTGTCGTTATTTAAAACAAAACCCCTTGTATCAAAAGAAGAAGAAAGTTGGTTAATCGATGCCTTTATTTGGGCATGTGATAACTTTGATGGCCAATACTTCTTAGAGCATACACAAGTGATTGAGCCAACAGGGCAGTTTTTCCCTGATCAGGTTTCAAGTGTTGAGCAGATGGCACAAACCGTGTTTAAGCGCGTACGTGATTACGCAGGCTTACAAGTATGGCCTGTGCAACTGGTAAACCCGAATCAAATGATGCCTCAGCAGATTGCGCCGTTTCAATTTGTCGCCTCTAATCGTGGAGCGGATGCGCAGATCGTTAACCCGCCCAGTATCCCAATGAGTTTGTCTTATAACCCAAACCAGATTAACCAGCCGCAAGACCTTGTTGCGAGCTTGGCAGGAAGTTTAGCTTTGATGATGGTTTATCAAAAAGGCGTTATGCCGCCGGGTGGGAAAGAGCAGATTCCTGCAGCCAGTGATGCATTGGCGTGTTATTTAGGATTTGGCGTGATGATGAGCAATACCGTCTATCAGTTTAAAGGTGGTTGTGGCTCTTGTTATAACCCTTATGCCAACAGGCAAGCGGCGCTTACTGAACCTCAGACGGTGTTTATGCATGCACTGATCTGTCATTTTAAGCCGCAAGTTGATGGTAAGAAGCATCTAAAATCTCATTTGCGTAGTATGTATAAACAGGCGCAAAAGCAAATAAAAGCGTTATTAAATGAATCAGCCAACCCGTATTTGTTAGCGTTAGAAGAGAAGCGCCATGCTCAGTTATCTTGATGAATTTTTGTTAATCGCTATTGCGCATTTTTTTGCGGTGGCAAGTCCAGGGCCTGATTTTGCCATTGTACTCAAACAGAGTATTCAACAAGGGCGTAATAACGCTTTATGGACTAGCGCAGGTGTTGGGTTAGGGATATTCGTTCACGTCGCATATTGTTTATTAGGAGTGGCTTTAGTGCTAGCAAATTCTCCTGAGTTATTTACTATTTTAAAATATGTTGCGGGCGCATACTTGGCTTATATGGGTGTGCAAGCGCTCAGAGCAAAACCGGCATCTGGTGATGACAATATAGATAACGTCGAGCGTGTTCAGGCTGAATCAGCGTTTATAGCATTCAAACGTGGTTTTTTAGTCAATGCACTGAACCCTAAAGCGACTTTATTCTTTATGTCATTATTCACGCTTGTTATTGCGCCAACAACGCCTACTTCAGTACAAGCGATATACGGTCTTTATATGGCGTTGGCTACTTGGGCATGGTTCTCTTTTTTAAGTATGGTTTTGAGTCGGCAATCTGTGCGTGCCTTTTTTCATCGAGCAGGGCATTGGTTTGATAGAGGCATAGGTGTTGTGCTGATTGCCTTAGCAATTCGAGTGGTGGTGTAGCAATGACAAAGAATCACATTAATTTTGCCTATGGCTCGAATATGTCTACCTCTAGGCTATTTGCGCGTTTACCCAATGCTGAATTACTCGGTGTAGGCACTCTACATGCTTATCAATTAACGTTTGATATGCTTTCAACCGACGGTTCAGCAAAGTGCAATATTGTGCCAGCAAATCAGCGCGAGGTGTTTGTGCACGGTGTGCTTTATGCATTAGATGACAAAGAACTTGCGAAACTAGATGAAATTGAAGGTGCGCGATACGACCGTGAAGCGGTCGAGATTGTCCGTCCTTGCGGAGAAATACTCATCGCTCAGAGTTACATTGCGAATACTTTTATAGATACACATTTACCTTTTGATTGGTATGTCGAGCACGTTCTAAAAGGCGCGCAAGAGCATCAATTTAAATCTGATTATATAACTCAAATCTCAGCACAAGCATCGCAAAGCGATAGTAATCTTGAACGCGCTGCTAGAGAATGGGCCATCCACAAATTATAAAAGAACAACAATAAGGGACATTATGAAACTCAAGGCATTATTTTCAGCCATGTGTTTAGTGGCAGCGACAAGCGGCTTCAATGCATTTGCACAACAAGTTGAGCCACAAGACGTGGAGCAAGCTGTCAACGACGCTATGTCGCAATTTAACATACCGGGTATTGCTATTGCAGTGGTAGAGAATGACAAAGTTGTGTTAGCAAAAGGCTTTGGAGTACGTCACCTCGAGTCAAAAGCGCCAGTTAATGCGAATACGTTATTTGGTATTGCCTCTAACTCTAAAGCGTTTACCGCTGCAGCGTTGGCTATGCTGGTTGATGAGGGAAAAATCTCTTGGGATGATAAAGTCATCAAGCATATTCCTGAGTTTAAATTACATGATTCATATGCCACGCGAGAAATGACCATTCGTGATTTATTAAGTCATCGCAGTGGTTTAGGGTTAGGCGCCGGTGATTTGATGATCTGGCCAGATACCAATAAATCAGTACCTGAGCTTATTGAGGGTATCAGCCATTTAAAACCGGTTTCGAGCTTTCGTAGTCAATACGCTTATAACAACTTGATGTTCGTGATGGCCGGTGAAGTGGTTGCCCGTGTAAGCGGTTTAAGTTGGCAAGAGTTTGTCGAGCAAAAAATGATGAAGCCGCTTGAAATGACCACATCTCGCGCTGGCTTTTCTCGTATTGATAAAGCAAATCAAAACTGGGCTACAGGTCATATTCCAATGGAAGGTAAATTAACCCCTTTCTTTGTGAATTATCTAGAAGATTTTCGTGGTGCAGGCGCCATTGCGTCTAACGTTAATGAAATGAGTCAGTGGTTATTAACACAGCTTGATGGCGGCAAAATGCCAAATGGCAAGCAATTGTTTAGCGCTGAACAGCAAGTACAAATGTGGCACCCGCATATTATGCGTGTGGCGTCTAAAAATGCCTTTGAAGCGTATCGCCAGCAATTTAGAGGGTATGGTTTAGGTTGGTCGATTGAAGATTATAACGGCTTCAAAAAGGTCGGTCACGGTGGTGGTATTTTGGGTATGGTGTCGCAGGTTGCGATGATCCCAGAGAAAAAGCTAGGTGTAGTAGTTTTATCTAACCAGCAAGCTTATCCCGCATTAACGGCTATCATCAATGAAGTGTTTGAAGATGCGTTAGGTCTTGAAGATCAAGATTATGTTACAAAAGCGGCTGAGCGCTTCCACAAAGGTAAAAAAGAAGCTTATGCCAAAGCTGGAGCGGTGAAGCTTGAGCAAGTTCAACCTGCGTTACCGGTAAAAAATTATACAGGCACGTTAACCAGCGATTGGTATGGTGATGTGATTGTCGAGTATGTGGCAGATGAACTGCGTATTGATTTTACCCATACTAAAATGCTTAAAGGTAAACTAGAGCACCACACTGGTAATACTTTTATTGTGCGTTGGGATGACGCACTATTAGAGGCAGATGCATACATTCATTTTGAAATGGATAACGCACAGCGAGTAAAGTCAGCGAGTATGGAATATGTGAACCCGCACATTACTGATTTTAGTTTTGATTTCCATAACTTGGATTTAAAAGCCAAACGCGCAGAGTAGCGTTTAGCTTTTAGTAGTTTTGGGCCCGACTAAGTTAACTTAGCCGGGCTTTTTTGTATTAGCATTGATATAAGTTTAACCTTCTAACTAGCACCAAAGTCGCAAAGGCGTTATAAGATAGTTTTGTTAAACTGAATGTGAATTTTCTTGGCAAGGAATCGTTATGCGTACCGCAGTTATCAGTCACCCACATTGTCGTAAACATAAAATGATCGAAGAGCACCCCGAGTGCCCAGAGCGCCTTGATGCGGTATCTGACCGATTATTGGCATCTGGACTGGATATTGCGGTGGCTCAAAAAAGTGCCCCTAAAGCAGAGTTAGAGCATATAGCATTGGTGCATGACAGGGCGTTAATCGATAAAGTGCTGACTTCAATTCCGCAAGAAGGATTGAGAGAGCTCGATGGTGATACTTGGTTATGCCCAGATTCGATGAAGGCTGTTGAGCGGGCGGTTGGAGCCGGTATATTAGCGGTGGATGAAATTCTAGCCGATAGCATTGATGCAGCATTTTGCAATGTCAGACCGCCAGGCCACCATGCTAATCAGTCAACGTCTTCTGGATTTTGCATCTTTAACAATGTTGCCATTGCTGCCGCTTATGCAAAACAGCAGGGAGTGAAACGTATCGCGATTCTAGATATTGACGTACACCATGGTAATGGTACCCAAGATATTTTTAGAGACGATGAAAGTGTACTGTTTTGCTCATTGTTTCAGTATCCGTTTTACCCTAATACCGCCATTGAAAATACTGACACTGTTATTAACTCACCATTGGCGATAGCCAGTGATGGGGTTGATTTGAAGGCGTTATATTCACAGCAATGGGAGCCTACGTTAAGGGCGTTTAACCCAGAACTAATCTTTATTAGTGCAGGCTTTGATGCTCACCTAGAAGATGATATGGGCAGCCTTAAATTCACTGAGGCGGATTATCAATGGCTAACGGAGCAGGTTGCTGAACTTGTTAAGCAAACAGACTGTAAAGGGATTGTCTCTTACCTTGAAGGTGGCTATGCTCTCTCTGCGCTTGGCAGAAGTGCGGTAACACATATAAAAGCCTTGGTTGAAGCTTAAGGCTTATTATTCAGAACTCAGGCTATTATGCTTGCCTGTATATCTCACAGGCAAAACTATACAGATCTTGCAAAGAAGCGAAGCTTAGTTTCGCAATACAGCAATGACCGTCTTGCGCTAATTGCTGCTGCAGCTTTGTTGTTAACTTATCAAGGTTCATATCAATGCGCTGGTTTGACGCCAGATTAAATGCCTCACCACTATTTTGAATATACATTGATCCCCTTTTCTGTTCCTCTGAGAAGTAGAAAAGTGCATCAGACAGTGATGACTCACTTTCTATATACTCAATGCTTTGTTCTGTTATGAGCAATAAAGGGAATGCTTGAATAGTCAAAATTTGTCCTCAATCAAAGTTTGTTTCTTAGCCAATATTATACTGGCAAAGATTGACTCAATGCGAGGAGTGCTTAATGACATCTGAAAGTCGTCAACTAAAGGTCAAAGATATCTTTACCAACCAGCTGCTATCGTGTGATATCAGCACCTCATTATTTAGTGCGGTAACAAAAATGCGAGCGCACAAGGTTAGCTCTATTTTTGTCACGGAAGAAGACAAAATCGTAGGTATCTGGACCGAATCAGATTGCGTTAAGCTCAACTTTTCACAGCAAGGCTTTCAGCAAACCCCTATTGGGGAATTGATGGCTACGCCAGTACAAAGTGTGCAAATTGATAAAAGCCTCAGTGAAGCCACCATCAAATTTCATCAATTAGGCATTCGCCATCTACTGGTAAAAGATGAGCACTTTGAGCCAGTTGGTGTAGTGTCACTGTCAGATATTGTGCGTAATCAAGGGTTAGATCATTACCTACATTTTAGGCCAATAGAAGATCACTACGAAAAGAAGGTGACCATTTTAGATAGCAATGATTGCATCTCTAAAGTCATTGATGTGATGCGAATTAAACAAGTCACAGCGGTGCTCATTAATAATAAGTCTCTTGGTGAATATGGCATTATTACGCAAAGAGACATTGCTTATATGGTGCTTAACCCTGATTGGCGTATGCCGTGCTGGGAATTAGCCAGTTACCCAATGCAGTCAGTGGTTCCTAAAGACAGCTTGTTTGATGCTTACCGATTAATGACAGCTAACTCAATTCGTCATTTAGTGGTTAAAGAGCCAAACACAGAGCAGGTAATTGGCTTGCTGGCATTAAAAAATGTCTTAACCGAAATCGAAACCGCATACTGTAGTGAGCTCGAAAAAGTGCTCGCTCAACGCGACCTTGCGCTGCAAAAGTCAGAGAAGAACCTCTACCTTGCGAATCGTATTATAGATGCGTCTCTAGATGGCATTATGATCACCAGAAGTTCAGGTGAAATCATTCAGATAAATCCTGCTTTTAGTGCCCTGACAGGCTACAAAGATTACGAAGTCTTAGGTAAAACCCCAAACTTATTGAGCTCAGGGATTCACCCTCCAGAATACTACAAGCAAATGTGGGCTGAATTAGATGAAAAAGGGGTGTGGCAGGGCGAGATTTGTAATCGTAAGAAAAGTGGCGACATTTATGTAGAGTGGCTGACTATCATTGAAATCAACGAGCCTTATAGTGATGATGTGCTATACGCCGCTATTTTTAGTGACATTACAGAACGTAAAAATGCTGAAGAAAAAATTGTTCGCCTTGCCTATTTTGACGAATTAACAGGACTACCAAATCGTCGTTTGTTTAACGACCGACTTTCGATGGCGCTTGCATCAGCGCACAGAGATAAACAAAAGCTATCAGTCATGTTTATTGATTTAGACCGCTTCAAAGAGGTCAACGATACCCTTGGTCACAGTGCTGGCGATGAATTACTTGTAAAAGTGAGTGAACGTATTAAAGGGCAGCTCCGAGAAGGCGACACATTAGCAAGGCTCGGTGGTGATGAATTTGTGGTGTTACTGACCGAGGTAAAAGATTTGGCCGATGTGGTGTCGTTTGCCAATAATATTCTTGATTTACTTGGGCAGCCATTTGAAATTAGCGGTATGAGTGTCGGGGCTACTGCATCTATAGGCGCGGCTGTGTATCCCGAAGATGGTCTAGACAGTGAATCTTTACTCAAGCACGCTGATGTTGCTATGTACCGCTCTAAAGAGGTAGGGCGTAACTCTTTTCAGCTCTACAAAGCCTCTATGAATGCGCGCTCGTTAGAGCGTCTGTCTATGTTAAGCCGTTTTCAAAGCGCTTTAGAATGTAATGAGTTTGAGCTTCACTACCAGCCAGTACAATGCTTAAACGAAGAGCAGATCTCGAGCGTTGAGTGTTTACTTAGATGGCAAGATCCAAATTTGGGTATGATCTCACCAGCTCAGTTTATTCCGCTTGCTGAAGAGCTTGGCTTAATCACTAAATTGGACCAGTGGGTGATCAACCGGGCCTGTGAGAAAATGGCACTTTGGCGCCATCAGGGTATTCAACTTCAGCGCATTGCAATCAATGTGTCGGCACAGCATTTACACCAAGGTGAACTGGCTTTAACCGTGGCAAATGCCTTAGAGCGACACCAACTTCCAGGAAGCTGCTTAGAAATAGAATTAACCGAAAGCAGCTTTATCAGTAATTTACATGAAGCAAAGAGTGAGCTGAAAAAGTTAAAAGCGTTAGGGGTATCGATTGCGCTAGATGACTTTGGCACAGGTTACTCAGCCCTAAGCTACTTAACTAAGTTACCTATTGATGTATTAAAAATCGATGCCAGCTTTACCGCGAAAGTCCCTGATGAATATGGCAATAGTGAGATTGTGACTGCCATTGTGGCGATGGCAAAGGCCTTAAAGTTGAAAGTAGTGGCTGAAGGGGTAGAGAAGCAAGTTCAAAAAGAGTTTCTAAAGCAGCTTGATTGCCATTATTTACAAGGTTATTTGTTCTGTCGACCTTTAAGCGAATCACATTTGTTGAGGTTTTACCAAGAGCATATATGTTTAAATTTAGAAGCACCGATGCATTAAATGCATCGGCGTTTTGTATTTGGGTAACTTTACCAGGACTTTGATTAAGAGATTTACTACCTTATAACGCTTCGAAAGCCACTTCGTAAGAAGTGAATTTACGAATGTTTATAACGCCTTTGTCAAAGATTAAATACTGACCTTTAATGCCTTCAAGTACGCCAGACACTTCAGGATCTTTGTCGAAGTTAAACGAGCTGATCTTGGTCGGGTATTCTGTGACAGGGAAATCTAAATCAACGACTTCTTCGTCTAACTGTTCAATGGCGGTGGCACCAAACAACTCTGCCAATTCATCTAATTTAGCTTGAATTTGTGGAATAAGTTCAGCAGCAGCGGCTTTTAAATCAACATCTACACTGACGCCTTTGAGCATATTGCGCCAATTGGTTTTATCGGCAATGAACTCGGCTAAAGCGACTTCTACGAGACCTGACTGTAAGCGTGTTTGCACTTTAAAAATTGGCAGGGCTTGCGTCGCACCTTGGTCAATCCAGCGCGTAGGAATTTGTGTGTGGCGAGTAATACCGACTTTTAACCCAGATGTATTTGCAAGGTAAACATAGTGCGGGATCATGCAATTCGCTTCACCCCATTCAGGCTCGCGACAGGTACCTTGATCAAAATGACAGGTTTCAGGCTTCATAATACACATGTCACAGCTTGCCAGCTTTTTCATACACACAAAGCAATGACCTTGTGAGTAACTTTTTTTGGTTTTTTTACCACAGCTACAACAGAAAATATTACCCGTGAAAGTTAGCTTAATTGCTTTACCAAAATATTGGTTTAGATTAACCAATTCATCGCCTAGTGGAAGATGATATTGAATAGGTTGAGTGTGATCTGCTTTTAGTTTACGCAGTGTACCTTGCATCTTTACGCCCCTAAAGATGTGAAAATTTAAGTGCGCAGTCTAGCAAAGCTGGTGGCTAGTTAAAAGAAAGGCCCTCGAAAGGGCCTTTAATCATCTAAATAGATGTGAGATTACTGTTCGCGAGCGATGGCGCGATAAGCGATATCAGTACGGAACTCAACGCCGTCCCAGTTGATTTCGTTTACCAGTGCATACGCGCGTTTTTGCGCTTCAGTTACAGTGTGACCAAGTGCAGTTGCACAAAGTACACGACCACCTGCTGTTACAACGTTTTCGCCGTCTTGTTTAGTACCTGCATGGAATACTTTCTCGCCTTCAGCATAATCAACACGAAGACCAGAGATAGCATCACCTTTTGGATAGCTACCCGGGTAGCCTTTCGCTGCAAGCACTACGCCCACCGCTGCACGTGAATCGAACTTAATTTCAGTTTGATCTAGCTCTTCACGGTTTGCCGCTTGAATTAACTCTACTAAGTCAGACTGTAAACGTAGCATGATAGGTTGAGTTTCAGGGTCACCAAAACGACAGTTATACTCGATTACCTTAGGAGTACCGTCAGCTGTGATCATCAGGCCTGCGTAAAGGAAACCAGTGTAAGGAGCGCCTTCACTTGCCATACCTTCAACTGTTGGATTGATCACTTCGTTCATGATGCGATCATGAATGTCAGAGGTTACAACTGGCGCAGGAGAGTAGGCACCCATACCACCTGTATTAGGACCTTGGTCGCCGTTGTATGCACGTTTGTGGTCTTGGCTTGTAGCGAATGGTAGCACGTTTTTACCATCAACCATGACGATGAAAGAGGCTTCTTCACCTTCAAGGAACTCTTCGATAACTACACGGCTACCCGCTTCACCGAATGCATTTCCAGCAAGCATATCGCGAATGGCTTCTTCCGCTTCTGCTTCTGTCATTGCAACGATTACACCTTTACCTGCTGCAAGGCCATCAGCCTTAACTACAATCGGTGCACCTTTTTCTTTTAGATAAGCAAGTGCAGGTTCGATTTGTTCAAACGTTTGATATTCCGCAGTTGGAATGTCATGGCGCGCTAAGAAGTCTTTTGTGAATGACTTAGAGCCTTCTAGTTGTGCTGCTGCCGCTGTTGGGCCGAAGATAGCTAGACCTTCTTCACGGAAGCGGTCAACCACACCAATAACTAACGGTGCTTCAGGACCAACAATAGTTAGCTCGACATTGTTGTCTTTTGCAAATGCAACGAGTGCATCTAGGTCTTCAACACCAATCGCCACGTTTTCTAATTTAGGCTCTAGTGCCGTACCTGCATTACCAGGTGCAACAAAAACGGTTCTTACAGAAGGGTTTTGAGCGGCTTTAAACGCAAGTGCGTGTTCACGGCCGCCACTGCCAATGACTAGTACATTCATGGCGTATTTATCCTATTATAACTTTTTGAATTTTAGGGTCATGCGATCGCTTTCCCCAATTGCCTTATATTGCTCAGCTTTTTCTTCACCTAAAGCTAAACGTGGTGGCAATGTCCAAACACCTTTCGGGTGATTAGCGCTATCAAGTGGGTTAGCGTTAATTTCGCTTGCTTCTACCAATTCAAAACCTGCTTTTTTAGCAACTTCTATAACATAGCTTTGCTTCATATACCCTGATGACTTTTGGTCTTCGTCGGCACGGTGTTCAGGTAAACGGTGTTCAACAACACCTAAGATACCACCCGTTTTAAGCGCTTTATTAAATGCTTTAAATGCACTTAAAGTGCTGTCTTCGCCACCGCGCATGTACCAGTTGTGTACATTACGGAAGGTTAAAACCATGTCAGCAGAGCCCGCAGGAGCAATGTCTGAGTGAGTGACAGGGGCAAACTCGGTAATTTTTACTTCGCTAAAGCGTGCATCTTCAGCAACTTTTTGTTTAAAACCAGCCAGTGAGCGCTGGTAATAACCTACTTTTGAATCAGCAGGGAAGTGCGCTGCATAGAAAGTACCCTGGCCCTTAACAGCAGGTGCTAAGATCTCCGAGTACCAACCACCACCTGGCGCAATTTCAACCACTGTCATATTTGGCTTAAGGCCAAAAAATTCAAGGGTTTGTGCTGGGCGACGGTATTGGTCACGGGCACGATTCTTATCAGAGCGAGCATTATCAGCCACAGCAGAGGTTAACTCAGCAGAGCTAGATGATGCTGATGAACCTGTTGCAGAACAACCAGCAATGGCAGTAACAATGCTAGCAGCGAGAAGTGTTTTTAAACCGAATTTCATTTTTTATGTCCTTCACTTTGAGTGTGTTTTAAGCAGACTACTTGAAATTGGGAGAAAGAAAAAGCGCGAAACGATGAATGTTTCGCGCCTCTCGATTAGTGACGGAAGTGGCGCATGCCAGTAAATACCATCGCCATGCCAGCTTCATCAGCTGCCGCGATAACTTCTTCGTCACGCATTGAACCACCTGGTTGAATAACCGCAGTGATGCCCGCTTCAGCAGCGGCATCAATACCATCACGGAATGGGAAGAATGCGTCAGAAGCCATAACAGAACCTTTAACTTCTAAGTTCTCATCAGCCGCTTTAATACCAGCAATCTTCGCAGAGTAAACGCGGCTCATTTGACCCGCGCCTACACCAATTGTCATACCGTCTTTTGCGTATACAATTGCGTTAGATTTTACGAATTTCGCGACTTTCCAGCAGAACATTAGATCTTTTAGTTCTTGCTCTGTAGGTTGACGCTTAGAAACTACTTTAAGGTCGCCCATTTCAACCATGCCTTGGTCACGGTCTTGTACTAAGATACCGCCGTTAACACGTTTGATGTCAGCTTGCGTCGTTTTGCTTGACCATTCGCCACACTCAAGAAGACGAACGTTCTTCTTAGCAGCAACGATTTGCGTCGCTTCAGCAGAGATGCTTGGTGCGATGATCACTTCAACGAATTGACGTGACACAATCGCTTCTGCCGTGTTTGCATCTAGTTCACGGTTGAATGCGATGATGCCACCGAATGCAGACGTAGGGTCTGTTTTGAAAGCACGGTCATATGCCGCAAGAATGTCTTCGTCTACCGCTACGCCACATGGGTTTGCGTGTTTAACGATAACACAAGCTGGCTTGTCGAACTCTTTTACACACTCAAGCGCTGCGTCAGTATCAGCGATGTTGTTGTAAGAAAGTGCTTTACCTTGTAGTTGCTTTGCAGTTGCAACAGATGCTTCTTCAAGGTTATTTTCAACATAGAAAGCAGCATCTTGGTGAGAGTTTTCACCGTAACGCATATCTTGCTTCTTAGTGAACTGCATGTTGATAGTACGAGGGAATTTAGTCTCAACAGCGGCTTCTTCAGTGTAATCAGGGACCATTTTACCGAAGTAGTTGGCAATCATACCGTCGTATTGTGCTGTGTGCTCGTATGCTGCAATTGCAAGGTCAAAACGTGTTTGGTACGTCGTAGAACCTTCGTTTGCTTGCATGTCTGCAATAACGCGATCGTAATCTGATGCGTTTACAACGATAGTCACGTCTTTGTGGTTTTTCGCTGCAGCACGAACCATAGTTGGACCACCGATGTCGATGTTTTCAATCGCATCTTCTAAAGTACAATCTTCTTTTGCAACAGTTTGTGCAAATGGGTAAAGGTTAACAACAACCATATCGATAGCTGAAATGTTGTTTTCTTCCATCACGCCTTCGTCTTGGCCGCGACGACCTAAGATCCCGCCATGTACTTTCGGGTGAAGGGTTTTTACTCGACCATCCATAATTTCTGGATGACCTGTGTAGTCAGATACTTCCGTGGCAGCAATGCCGTTCTCTGTTAGTAGTTTAAACGTACCGCCAGTTGAAAGTACTTCTACGCCTTGTGCACTTAGTGCGCGGGCAAATTCAACAATACCGGTTTTATCTGACACGCTTAGTAGCGCGCGACGAATTGGACGATGTATATCCATGATGGTTTGGGTTTCCTCAATGATTACTTAAGGGCTAGCTTAGAAGTGCGCTATTTTAGCCTAAAATGAATGAGAAAACGATTAAAAAGGCAGAGAAGAGGGTGAGAAAAACTGAATTTATACTGTTGGTATTTTGCACAAAGAGTGTATGTTTGAAATTTAAGAGTTAGTACATTGAAACGCTAAATTGTTAAAATTTAGGCAATAAAAAAGCACCCTATGGCGCTTTTTTATATTAAGCATTAAGCAGAAACTGAAATTAGTTCATGCCGTACTTTTTAAGCTTCTTACGAAGAGTACCGCGGTTGATACCTAGTAAGATCGCAGCACGAGTTTGATTACCACGAGTATAAGTCATTACTTCTTCTAAAAGTGGTGCTTCAAGCTCAGAAAGAACAAGATCGTAAACGTCTTGTACGTCTTGACCGTTAAGCTGTTTTAAATAGTGGTGTACAGCTTTTTTTACTGCATCGCGCAAAGGTTGCGGTTTCTCTTGTGACTGAACGTGAGCGTTAGTAATAAATGGAGAAGTCACATTTTGTTCGAACATCTTTATGTCTCTTTCTTAGTTAGCTGCTAGTGTTTTAAAGTATTGCTCTAATGCCTCGATTTGCTCATTTGGCGTTTCAAGGGCATTAAATACTCGCCTAAATTGACCTTCTTGGTCATGGGCCTGCAAATACCAAGATACATGTTTGCGTGCGATGCGCGCCCCCATCGGCTCCCCATAGAATTGATGAAGGTTTACTAAGTGCTCCATCAATATACTTTGCACTTCAGATAATTCTGGTGCAAGCATATGCTCTCCGGTTCGCAAATAATGATCTATCTCTCGGAAAATCCAAGGACGACCTTGGGCGGCTCGACCAATCATAATGGCATCTGCGCCCGTATATTCCAGTACCTGTTTCGCTTTCTCTGGAGAGGTAATGTCTCCATTGGCAACCACAGGAATTGATATTGAACGTTTAATATCCCGAATCGTGGCATATTCAGCTTCTCCTTTGTACATGCAAGCACGCGTGCGACCATGCACAGCCAAAGAAGCAATTCCATTACGTTCAGCTATCTTTGCAATCTCAACACCATTGCGGTTATCGGTATCCCAGCCAGTACGGATCTTTAATGTCACCGGTACATCAACAGCTGCGACAACTGCTTGAACAATTTCTTCAACCAGTTGTGGATACTGCAATAATGCAGAGCCTGCTAATTTCTTATTCACTTTCTTCGCGGGGCAGCCCATATTGATATCTATGATCTGCGCACCGTTATCTACATTGAACTGGGCTGCCTGTGCCATCAACTCAGGATCGGCACCTGCAATTTGTACAGAGCGAATACCAGACTCACCAGAATGATCCATACGGTTCATCGATTTATCTGTTTTCCATACTTTTGGATTTGAAGACATCATTTCTGACACCGCAAGACCGGCACCCATTCGACGACATAATTGTCTGAATGGTCTATCAGTGATCCCAGCCATCGGGGCTACAATCAAGTTGTTTTCAAGTTGGTATGGACCTATACGCACTGCTATCCAAATTTGCCTCGTTTCAAGGGGCGCTAAGTTTACGGTTTTTTTTGAAAAAATCAAAGGCTAATAATTGAACATTATTGCTTTTTTTTTGAACTTTATATCTTGACTTTTGATAACAGTTTGAAGGGGCTTTCTTATTGGGGGATTTTTGAGCAAAAACAGCGTGTGTGAAGAAAATTAATTTAGGTCATGAAAGTGAAAAATTCGTAAAGCCTGTTAAACACAGGCTTTAGCTGTTACAAGTTACTAACTCTACAGACAGAGCATTTTGTTTAACTTGCTTTCATTTGACCACTTACGCGCGTCCATTCCCCTTCTTGCGCAATGGCTTCAAGGTCAATAAATGGTGCATAAACATCAGCAACAGATTGTGCTTGCTCTTCTAAAATACCTGACATGGCAATCGCACCTGTTGGCTTTAAGAAGCCAAGAATGATTTCATGTAATTCACGAAGTGGCTGAGCAAGAATATTTGCTACTACAATATCAGCATGAAACTCAGGTTGGTTTTCAGGCAGATATACTTCAAGTTGGTCGGCCACGCCGTTACGCTCTGCATTATCTTTAGACGCAATTAATGCTTGCGGGTCAATATCAATACCAATAACTCGCTCAGCACCAAGTTTGATTGCAGCAATGCCAAGAATACCCGAGCCACAACCAAAATCGACAACTGTTTTACCCGTCAAATTTTGGCTTTCTAGCCATTTTAAACAAAGGGCGGTTGTTGCATGTGTACCAGTACCAAATGCAAGGCCAGGATCTAGCAATACGTTTACGGCATCTGGTTCTGGAATATCACGCCAGCTAGGACAGATCCAAAGTCGCTCACCAAACTTGATTGGGTGGAAGTTATCCATCCATTCGCGTTCCCAGTCTTTGTCTTCGAGCTGTTCTATTTTGTAAGTGAGCGTATCAGCAACATTGGCCTTTAGATAAGCGACAACCACGTCCATATCGTGTGCAGCATCGAACAGACCAATCACCATGGTTTCTGGCCATAAGATGACTTCGCCCGGCTTTGGTTCATATACCGGAGTGTTACTGCCGTCCATAAAAGTGACTGATGGACAGCCTACGTCTAAAAGTAAATCACTGATTTGGTCAGCGCTTTCTTTGTTAGCGTGAATGCGAATTTGGATCCAAGCCATGGGTATTCCTAAATAATGAGTTAATAAAAAGGCCGCTTATAGCGGCCTTCAAAATAAGTTTTTTATTCTTAGCCTTTAACGTCTAAGAAGCTCTTTAATAAGTCAGAGCGTGAAGGGTGGCGAAGCTTGCGAAGCGCTTTAGCTTCAATCTGACGAATACGCTCACGTGTTACGTCAAACTGTTTACCTACCTCTTCTAATGTGTGGTCAGTATTCATATCGATACCGAAACGCATACGAAGTACTTTTGCTTCACGAGCTGTTAAGCCTGCTAACACTTCGTTTGTTGCGCCACGAAGACTTTCCATCGTTGCTGAATCAATCGGAGACTCAATTGTCGTGTCTTCGATGAAATCACCTAAGTGTGAATCTTCATCATCACCAATTGGTGTTTCCATTGAGATTGGTTCTTTTGCAATCTTTAATACTTTACGGATCTTGTCTTCAGGCATCATCATGCGTTCTGCCAACTCTTCAGGGCTTGGCTCACGACCCATTTCTTGTAGCATCTGACGTGAAATACGATTTAGTTTATTAATCGTTTCAATCATATGTACAGGGATACGGATTGTTCGTGCTTGGTCAGCGATAGAACGTGTAATTGCCTGACGGATCCACCAAGTCGCATAAGTTGAGAACTTATAACCACGGCGGTATTCGAACTTATCAACTGCTTTCATTAGACCAATGTTACCTTCTTGGATAAGGTCCAAGAATTGTAGGCCACGGTTGGTGTATTTTTTCGCAATTGAAATTACAAGACGTAAGTTCGCTTCAACCATTTCTTTTTTCGCACGGCGAGCTTTAGCTTCACCAATACTCATACGGCGGTTGATGTCTTTGATACGCTCAATTGTTAAACCTGTACTCTCTTCAATAGCTTTAAGCTTGTTGATACAGCGCTCTACTTCAGGTTTAACGTTTTGTAATTTTACTGAGTACTTTTCGTTAGCAGCAATTTCTGCGTCAACCCAAGCCATGTCAGTTTCGTTGTTAGCAAAGTGCTTAACAAAAGTCTTCTTCGGTACCTTAGCGATTTGTACCACTTGCTTCATGACAATACGTTCTTGAACACGTACTTTGTCCATCATTTCACGCATGTTATTAACCATGCGGTCGAATTGCTTAGGTACTAGTTTAAAAGTACGGAAGTGGTCACCAATTTCAGTGATTGCAACTTGTGCATCAGGGTGAGCACGACCTTTTGTTTCAAAGATAACGCGTGCAGCACTATAAAGTTCGCGAAGCTTTTCGAAGTTTTCGCGTGCTTCTTCAGGATCTGGACCTGTATCTGCTTCTTCTTCGTCTTCATCGTCTGAGTCATCGTCTTCATCATCAAGCTCTTCTTCGCTTAATTCTGAACCGATGTGTGTAGCCGAGATTTGAGTCTCTTCAGCATCTGGGTCAAAGAAACCAGAAATAATATCGCTCAGACGAATTTCTTCAGCTTCAAATTTATCCCATTGCTCAAGCAGGTAAGTGATTGCTTCAGGGTACTCAGCAACTGAGATTTGTACTTGGTTGATGCCTTCTTCAATACGCTTAGCGATTTCGATTTCGCCTTCACGTGTAAGTAGTTCAACAGTACCCATTTCACGCATGTACATGCGTACCGGGTCGGTAGTACGACCGATTTCTTTTTCCACAGTTGCAAGTGCGGCAGCGGCTGCTTCAGCAGCATCTTCGTCTGTCGTAGTTTCTTGCATCATTAGTTCATCGGCATCTGGTGCATTTTCAGCAACCTTGATACCCATGTCATTGATCATACTAATGATGTCTTCTACTTGATCTGAATCTATGATGTCCTGTGGAAGGTGATCGTTAACTTCTGCAAACGTTAAGTAACCTTGTTCTTTACCTTTCTGAATCAGAAGTTTGAGTTGTGACTGAGGAGATTGATCCATAGAGAATTATGCTTCCACTCTGATAAGTTGATACAACAGGCGCTAGCACTACAGCATTTAAGCTAGACGCACGTGAATAGAACATTATAACAGCAATGATTAATGTTCGCTAGTCATTCTAACGTTTAAGTGCCTGAGTTAATAACGCAAGCTCGAGTTTTTCATCTCTACTTAAACCGTCGGTTTTGTCTTTTATTAATAAGGTCTCGTGTCGGTAATTTAAACACTGGTTTTCAATAAACTGAAAAGAATCTTTAAAATAATCTTCCAACTTTTCATCGGCTACACCATGTTGCCAAACAGCCAGTTTTTTTAAGGCGTCAAACTCAGGTGTATCTCGGTATTGCTCGAGCAGCTGTGCCGTCGTTATGTCATTATTTTGCAAACACAAGTGTTGTATGTTGAGCAGCAGTTGAATGCCGGGAATGGCCATTTCGGCAAGCTCAGGCATATACTCAACACTACTAGCAAGCTTAGGGTGCTGTAGCAATAAACCAATAGCACCACGCATAGGGGTCACTTTGAACTTTCTTTCTATTGAAAGTTGCTCATTTGGGTTATCGACTTTTTTAGCGAGCTGCTCTTTGGTTCGGCCGATCAGCTTTGCCAATGTTTCTAGCAGGTTTTCTTGATAGAACTCGCTGGGCACTTTAGAAATAAGCGGTAATGCATCGCTCATTAACTTGGCTTTACCTGAATCGGACGTGACATCGCAATTTTCTAGTAATTTGCGAAACAGTACTTTGGAAAAATCTTCAGCTTGATCAAGGCGAGATTCAAATGCGTCTTTGCCTTCTTTTTGCACCAGTGAATCTGGATCTTCACCATCGGGCAAAAATACAAAGCGCAAAGACTTGCCGTCTTTCAAATTGCTCAAAGCGTTCTCTAGTGCCCGCCAAGCAGCATCGCGACCGGCTCTATCACCGTCATAACAACAAATGACTAAATCGGTTGTTCTGAATAGGGTCTGCATATGCTCAGGTGTTGTGGCTGTGCCTAGTGCTGCTACTGCGTAACTTATGCCTTGTTCGGCTAATGCCACAACGTCCATATAGCCTTCAACAATGAGCATTTTTTCAAGCTTACTATTTGCTTGCTTTGCTTCGTATAAGCCATACAACTCAAGACTTTTGTGGAAAATACGTGTTTCAGGCGAGTTCAAATACTTAGGGCCTTGATCATCGCCCATAACTCGTCCACCAAAAGCAACGACACGGCCACGCTTATCACGAATAGGGAACATCAACCTATTGCGGAAAAAATCGAATTGTTTGCCAGGTGTTTTTTCTGATGCGAGTTTTAACTCGAGTAGTTGTTGCTTTTGTGCAGGATTGCGAGCAAGTTGATCACCTAATGCATTCCATTCGTCCGGGGCATAACCAATGAGATATTTTTGAACCGTCTCACCAGATAAACCCCGACCTTTGACATAGTCGATGACTTGCGTGGCATTTTTATGATGTTTCAACTGGTGTTGAAAGAATTTTGCAGTTTGCAACATTAAGTCATAATCAGACTTTTTCTCTTGCATGCTGCGTTCAGGTTTACCTGAACCTTGCTCACGTGGTACTTCGAGGTTTAAAAGTGCAGCGAGTTCTTCAATGGCATCAACAAACTCAAGTTTGTCGTAGTCCATCATAAATGAAATGGCGTTACCGTTAGCGCCACAACCAAAGCAGTGGTAAAACTGTTTATCTCTAGAGACAGTAAATGAGGGCGTTTTCTCGTTATGAAAAGGGCAGCATGCTTGGTAATCTTTGCCTGCTTTTTTTAGGCCAATCCGATTATCAATCAGGTCAACAATATCGGTTCTATCGAGCAGTTCGTCGATAAATTGTCTGGGAATTTTTCCTGCCATAAATACTCTAGAGCTTATACGAAGAAACCGAGCGCATGGCTCGGTTTACTTAAACATACTATCAGTATGAGGGATTATGCGCTTAATCTTTGCTTAATTAAACCAGAAACTTTACCTAAATCGGCTTTACCTTCTGCTTTTGCTTTGATTAGACCCATAACTTTACCCATGTCTTGCATACCTGCTGCGCCTGATTCGGCGATTGCAGCATCAATCAAAGCTAAAATTTCTTCTTCAGTCAAAGGCTGAGGTAAGAAAGCTTCAAGCGCTTCAATTTCATTGGCTTCAATTTCGGCTAAATCATCACGACCCGCATCTTTATACTGGGTGTATGAATCACGGCGCTGTTTAACTAACTTAACTAAAACAGAGGTAATACCTGCATCATCTAGTGTCGTTTTATTGTCAATTTCACGCTGCTTGATTTCAGCAAGAACCATACGAATAGCACCAAGGCGAACCTTGTCTTTTGCTTTCATAGATTCTTTTTGTGCTTCTTTTAGCTGTATTAAAAGGCTCATTTATACAAGACCAAAAACAGATTAGTATAATTTAACGCGACGTGCGTTTTCGCGAGAAAGCTTCTTCATGTGACGCTTTACTGCAGCAGCTTTTTTACGCTTACGCTCTGCTGTTGGCTTTTCATAGTGCTCGCGACGACGAACTTCTGAAAGGATACCTGCTTTTTCACATGAACGCTTGAAACGACGAAGTGCTACGTCAAACGGTTCGTTCTCTCTTACTTTAATTACTGGCATTAAAAATTCACCTACCTAATTTATGAGCTAAGCTCATCTGATCAAATAATGACCACGTGGTTCAAAAATGGTGCGGTATTGTAAGCCGAAGCATTACCGCGTGTAAAGACTAAATTTTAGCAAATTACTTAGCATTTTCTTAATTTCGCTGATAAAGCCTGCAAAGTACTTGTCCTGCTTGTTTTTCTTTTAATACTTGCCAATTCTCAGGGGCATCAAAAGTACATTCTTTTTCGACTTCAACATAGATTAATGCCTCATCAGCAAGCCATTTATTCTGCTCGAGTAAGTGGCAACTTGGTTCGGCAAGCCCTTTTCTAAAAGGTGGGTCAACAAAAACCAAATTAAACTTAGCACCTTGATTTTCAATAGTTAAGTGCTCAATGGCACTCGTGTTTATTATGTTTGTATTATCTAGTTTTAAGGTATTGGCATTGTTTTTTAATTGTTCAGCTGCCTTTTTATTTAGTTCGATAAAGGTTGCATGTGCTGCAAATCGTGATAAACATTCAAACCCTAAGCCGCCAGACCCTGCAAAGCAATCAAGTACATTGGCACCTCTGGTATCTTGCATTAACCAGTTAAACACCGTTTCTTTGATTCTATCAGTCGTTGGGCGCAGTCCTTCTAAATCACTAACAGGTAACTTTCTGCCGCGGAATTGGCCACTAATGATCCTAATAAAGCCATTATTGTTGGTTCGTTGAGGTGCTGATTTTTTTCTCATGCTTTTGACATCAAACTGATTGTTATTTGGTGCTTAAATTAACCTAGGCAGCATTTTTACTACCTAGTGTTACGTGATACACTGGGCAAAGTTTTCAGTACAACTCTTATTAGCTAACGAAAAGCTTTGTTCTACCAGAGTGAGTTAGTTTATCAGACTTTATCTATATGGTATTTAGCGGGTATGGGAAAAAAGAATAAATTTCTGTCTTGGTTAGGTTTTGGCAAAAAAGACGAAGAGCAACAAAAGACTCAACAAGCAGAAGAGCAGGCGCGATTAGAAGCTGAGAAGTTGGCGCAAGAAAAAGCCGAGCAAGAACGTATTGCAAAAGAGCAAGCGGAGCGTGAAGAAGCAGAACGTTTAGCTCATGAGGCTGAGGTAGCTGAGCAGGCTCGATTAGAAGCTGAGAAATTAGCACAAGAAAAAGCTGAACAAGAGCGCATTGTAAAAGAGCAAGCCGAGCGCGAAGAAGCGGAACGTTTAGCTCGTGAGGCCGAAGCTGCTGAGCAGGCTCGATTAGAAGCTGAGAAGTTAGCACAAGAAAAAGCCGAGAAAGAGCGCATTGCAAAAGAGCAAGCGGAGCGTGAAGAAGCGGAACGTTTAGCTCGTGAGGCTGAAGCGGCTGAGCAGGCTCGATTAGAAGCTGAGAAGTTAACACAAGAAAAAGCCGAGAAAGAGCGCATTGCAAAGGAGCAAGCGGAGCGTGAAGAAGCTGAACGGTTAGCTCGTGAGGCTGAGGCGGCCGAGCAGGCTCGATTAGAAGCTGAAAGACTAGAACAAGAACGCATTGCTAAAGAACAAGCCGAACGTGAAGAGGCAGAGCGTTTAGCACGTGAAGCAGACGCGGCTGAGCAAGCGCGTTTGGAAGCTGAAAAGCTAGAACAAGAACGCATTGCTAAAGAACAAGCCGAACGTGAAGAGGCAGAGCGTTTAGCACGTGAAGCAGACGCGGCTGAGCAAGCACGTTTAGAAGCTGAAAGACTAGAACAAGAACGTATTACTAAAGAACAAGCCGAACGTGAAGAGGCAGAGCGTTTAGCACGTGAAGCAGACGCGGCTGAGCAAGCGCGTTTAGAAGTTGAAAGGCTAGAGCAAGAACGTATTACTAAAGAACAAGCTGAACGTGAAGAAGCAGAGCGTTTAGCGCGTGAAGCAGAGGCGGCAGAACAAGCACGTTTAGAAGCTGAAAGGCTAGAGCAAGAACGTATTGCTAAAGAACAAGCTGAACGTGAAGAAGCAGAGCGTTTAGCTCGTGAAGCAGAAGCGGCTGAGCAAGCGCGTTTAGAAGCTGAAAGGCTAGAACAAGAACGTATTGCTAAAGCACAAGCCGAACGTGAAGAAGCAGAACGTTTAGCACGTGAAGCAGAAGCGGCTGAACAAGCACGTTTAGAATCAGAAAAACTAGCTCAAGAAAAAGCCAAAGCGGAAAAGCCTAAAAAAGAAGGTTTCTTTTCTCGCCTTAAAAAAGGTCTTTTAAAGACAAAAGCAAATATTGGCTCTGGTTTCGCCTCTATCTTTAAAGGAAAGAAAATTGATGATGAGCTTTTTGAGGATCTAGAAACGCAACTGCTTACCGCTGATTTAGGTGTCGATACAACCATGAAACTCATCGACAACCTGACAGATGCTGCTGACAGGAAGCAACTCAAAGATGGTGAAGCGCTTTACGACTTAATGAAGCAAGAAATGGCAGAAATGCTAAAAGTTGCAGAAAAGCCATTAGAAATTAATGCGGATAAAAAACCATTTGTGATTTTAATGGTGGGCGTAAACGGTGTTGGTAAAACAACGACAATTGGTAAGCTTGCCAAGCAGTTCCAACAAGAAGGTAAGTCAGTGATGTTGGCTGCAGGTGATACTTTCCGTGCGGCAGCAGTAGAGCAGCTACAGGTTTGGGGTGAGCGTAACGATATTCCAGTCGTTGCTCAGCATACAGGTGCTGATAGTGCATCAGTGGTATTTGATGCTTTCCAAGCTGCGAAAGCACGTAATGTTGATGTGCTAATTGCCGATACTGCGGGTCGTCTTCAGAATAAAGACAACTTAATGCAAGAGCTTGAAAAAATTGCGCGCGTTATGAAGAAGTTAGACCCTGATGCGCCGCATGAAGTCATGCTAACCATAGATGCGGGTACTGGTCAAAATGCCATCAGCCAAGTTAATCTATTTAATAAAGCGGTGGGTTTAACAGGTATTACTTTAACTAAGCTAGATGGCACCGCGAAAGGTGGTGTTATCTTTGCTGTTGCCGATAAGTTTCAGATCCCTATTCGTTATATTGGTGTCGGTGAAGGCATTGATGACTTGAGAACTTTCAAGAGTGATGATTTTATCGAAGCGCTATTTAGCCAAGACGATTAACCAAAGAAATAAAAGGGAGTGTTTGCTCCCTTTTTGGTCTCAAAATAATAAAAGATAGTGAAGGCCTGACATGATCCGATTTGAAAATGTAAGTAAGACTTACCCTGGCGGCCATAGAGCGTTAGAAAAAGTCAGTTTTGAATTAGCTGATGGTGAGCTAGCGTTTTTAACTGGCCACAGTGGAGCTGGTAAAAGTACGCTGTTAAAGCTTATTAGCGTCATGGAAAGGCCGTCAGCGGGTCATGTATACATTAATGGCGTTAACTTAAACGTTGTCAAAAATCGACAAATCCCCTACGTACGCCGTGATATTGGGATTATTTTCCAAAACCACCGACTGTTAGATAGGTATAACGTGTTTGATAATGTGGCGCTGCCATTAGTGATTGAAGGGATGCACCACAAAAATATCACCAAACGTGTTCATGCTGCGTTAGATAAAGTGGGACTTTTAAATAAAGTAAAATGTCAGCCCAGTACTTTATCTGGCGGTGAGCAACAACGTGTCGGGATTGCGCGTGCTATCGTAAATTCTCCACCTTTATTACTTGCAGATGAACCAACGGGTAACTTAGACCCAGAATTATCAATGGAAATTCTCAAGCTGTTCGAAGATTTCAATCGGCATGGCACCGCTGTGTTAATCGCCACCCATGATTTGGGGCTAATCGCTAGAATGAAGTATAAAAGTCTCACTTTGGATCATGGTCGCTTAATCACAGATCCATTAGCGCAGGGGGTGTTATGAGTTTACTTTTTAAAAGTCGTAACTCCCAAGGTGGTAGCAATAACCGTAATGGCATTAGCGCACTGTATTTTTCGCTACTGAACTTTATTCGCCAAGGTGTAAATAGTTTAGGTGAGATGTGGCGAACGCCAATCGCCTCTTTAATGACGATTTTGGTATTAGGGTTGAGCTTAACCTTACCAGCGACTTTATATGTGGTAGTGAAAAACGTACAACAAGTGAGTAGTGGGTTTAGTGATGCTGCTGAGATATCATTATTCGTAAAAGAAGAGCTCAATGATGCGCAAACGCAGACATTGGTAAAACGTTTAGCACTCTATCCAGAGATTGAGAGCGTCAGTTATATTTCGAAGTCTCAAGCTCTAAAAGAATTTAAACAAGTATCAGGCTTTGGGCAGGCGTTAGATTACCTAGATGAAAACCCATTGCCGAATGTGGTGCTAGTGACGCCGACCGTGCGCTATAGAAAGCCGCAAGCTGCTCAGCAACTCCTGGCTAAACTTGAAGCTGAAAGAGAGGTCGAATTCGGTAAACTAGATATTGCCTGGTTAGAGCGCTTGAACGCACTTTTAAGTCTTTTAAAAGAAAGTGTATTTACAGTGGGCTTATTACTACTCAGTGCAGTGATACTTATTATAGGTAATACCATTCGCTTATCTATCATGGATAAGAAAGAAGAGATCCAAGTTTTAAAACTGGTTGGTGCAACAAATGCTTTTATTCATACGCCATTTATCTGGACTGGTATATGGTATGGCGTAATAGGTGGATTTGTCGCATTCATGAGTGTGGTCATGATGCTATGGTGGCTAGAGTCAGCAGTGGCTATGGTAGCAGGTGTTTATCAAAGTAATTTTGTATTGACCGGCTTAAATGGCAACGAGTTATTAATTTTACTCTCACTAGCAGTTGGTCTTGGCTTTAGTGGTTCTTATATTTCTGTTAGAAAATATATTAAAGACATAGAGCCAGACAAAGTTTAATTTAAGATAAATAGAGAGTGCTAAAATTAGCGCTCTCAGCAACTTTTATGAGCTTAATTGTCATTTATCTGTCATATCATTGCGTTAGATTCATAACTTGAAACACTTTTAAATTTATTTCAATAATCACTTTTTCTATATTTATCATTGGTTTATTTTTTTAATTCCAAAATTGAATAAAACTCCTTGCAATTAAGAACAGAAAAGTATTATATAGGTGTTAGCACTCTTGAGGTGAGAGTGCTAAAATCAGCTAAAATGTTTATCACTGAGGTGAAAAATGAGTAACGATATTTACGCAATGGCCCTGACAACAGGACAACAAAGCGCAAGTTTAGATGGCTACTTACAAACTGTAGGCCAAATTCCTATGCTTGATGCTGAGCAAGAGAAAGCACTAGCGACTCGCTTACATCAAGATGGTGATTTAGAAGCTGCTAAGCAACTTATTGTTTCTCACCTTCGCTTTGTAGCGCACATCGCTAAAAGCTATGCGGGTTATGGTCTGCCGCAAGCAGATTTAATCCAGGAAGGAAACATCGGTTTAATGAAAGCAGTAAAGCGCTTTAACCCTGAAGTAGGTGTTCGCTTAGTTTCATTTGCTGTTCATTGGATTAAGGCTGAGATCCATGAATATGTATTGAAAAACTGGCGTATCGTAAAAGTTGCGACGACTAAAGCGCAACGTAAATTATTCTTCAACCTACGTAAGAATAAGAAGCGTCTAGGTTGGTTTAACCAAGACGAAGTGGCGACTGTTGCTAACGAGTTAGGTGTTAGTGAAAAAGAAGTACGTGAGATGGAATCTCGTATGAGTGGCCAAGATATGGGCTTCGACTTAACATCTGATGATAATGATGATGCGCCAGCAAGTAGCTTCTCTCCTGTACAGTATTTAACAGATCAAAGTGGTGATTTGGCTGATGTTGTTGAAGAAGAGCAATGGCAAGAGCAATCTCAAAATCGCTTATTTGCAGCATTAAAAACCTTGGATGAGCGCTCTCAAGATATCATTAGCTCACGTTGGTTAGCTGATGAAAAGGCTACCTTACAGGATTTAGCTGCTAAATATAATGTGTCAGCTGAACGAGTAAGACAGCTTGAAAAATCAGCAATGAAGAAGCTGCAGTCAGCAATGCACTAAACTACAAAAAATTTCACAAAATGCCGCTAAATTTAGCGGCATTTTTTATGCCCGCAATAAAATTACAATTGAGCTTACAAGTGTTCGCTAATTGATTATAATGCCGTGCTGATTTAAATAGGAGTATGGGTTTTGTTAGCTGTTTTACGTGTAATAGCTATGGCGCTATTTATTGTGTTGAGTTGTGTTTTTGGTTTATTGCTCTCAATCATTAGACCTTTTCATAGAAACAATGTGCATATTATTGCTAGCTGGTTTGGCAAAATGTCGACAGTGGTAGGGGTTAAGTTAGAAATTAATGTCGAACCAAGTGCTAAAAAAGTTGGCCCTGCCATTTATGTAGCAAACCACCAAAACAACTATGACCTATTCACCCTACCTGCGGCAGTTCCTGAAAATACCGTGAGTATGGGTAAACACAGCTTAAAGTGGATCCCATTTTTTGGTCAGCTATATTGGCTTTCAGGTAATATTCTTATTAACCGAGGCAACCGTTCTAAAGCAATGGGCACTTTGGGCAAATCGGTAGCAAAAATTAAAGAAAATGGTTTATCTGTTTGGATGTTTCCAGAAGGGACTCGAAGCTATGGACGAGGCTTGTTACCGTTTAAAACCGGTGCATTTCATACCGCAATGAATGCAGAGGTGCCTGTCGTACCAGTTTGTATGAATTCAACCCATGATACTATTAAGCTAAATCGTTGGGACAATGGTACAATCTATATTGATGTATTGGCACCGATCACCCTTGATAAAGAAATCAGTGCCAGAGACCATGCTAGTGCAACTCATAAGCTAATGGCTGAACGTATTGCACAACTTGATGACAAGGTAAAAGAAGATA
The DNA here is from genome assembly GCF_056629255.1 of Pseudoalteromonas sp. NFXS53. Lineage (NCBI taxonomy): Bacteria > Pseudomonadati > Pseudomonadota > Gammaproteobacteria > Alteromonadales > Pseudoalteromonadaceae > Pseudoalteromonas > Pseudoalteromonas sp. NFXS53. Next base: position 106,233 of record NZ_JBWVBR010000016.1, read on the forward strand.
ATGGAAAACTGGCGCGAAATTAGTGAAGAAATCGTCGAGTCTTTAATTGAAGACGGCTCTTCAGCTGAAAAACTTTACGAAGTTGAACACCACTTTGTAAGTGAAGATTTTAAGCAATTAGAAGAAGCGGCACTAGCTGCATTTAAACTTGGCTATGACGTAGAAGACCCTGCAGAACTAGAGCTTGAAGATGGCAGTAAGATCTGGGGTTTTGATGTTGTTGTTGAAGCTGAATTAGATGTTGACGTTATTATGGAAGACGTTGATAAGTTAGCTGCGCTTGCAGTTGAATGCAGAGTCGAATATGACGGTTGGGGCACTTACTTCCAAGAGTAGGATGAACTCACCAGAAGTTATGAAAAGGAGCTAAAGCTCCTTTTTTAATGCACTTTTTATAATATTTTTCTAGGGCGAATGTATTAAATTTCGTTTAAAAGATAGACGGGTTGCGTTGAAAAATGATACAAACCATTCTTGTATTTAATTTGTTAAATTTATGTGCTTATGCTGGTTTCTTTGCCAATCTCTGAATTACAACCTGGGATGTTTGTAGATAGTGTATGCAAACAGCGCAGCGATGCCAAAATAAAAATAAAGTCCCGTGGTATGGTGCGGGATCAGGCGATTATTGCCCAGTTGCTTTCCAAAGGCGTGACGGAATTAAAAATAGACTTTGCTCAAAGTGATATTGAAGTTCCAGAAAAGTATCGACCAGCCCCAAAAAAAGAAGAAAGCAAAACATCTGAAAAAGTCTCTCATTCTGAAATAAAAAAAGCGGTCAAATCTTCTGTCGCAGAAAAATCTTTAGACCAAGAATTTGCCAAGGCAAGTCAGCAATTTGATCAACATTCTCAACAATTAAAAAATTTATATAACGACCTAACCATAGGTGCAAAGCTCGATGTTTCCCTGCTTAACCAGGTTAGCAATGAAATAGTCGACTCAGTTTTACGTAACAGTAATGCGATGGCTATTTTGAGCCGCTTAAAAGACAAAGATGGCTACAACTGGCGTCACATGATCAATTGCACCATTTTAATGAGTGTGTTTGCTAAGTACTTAGGTATTAAAAATGAGCAAATTCAGCAGTTAGCACTTGGCGCGATGTTACATGATGTAGGCCATACAAAATTACCTCAGGGGATCATCAATAAAACTGAAAACCTCAACGAGTTAGAGTTTAAAGCGCTAAAGAAGCACGTGGTGCAATCGTTGGGGTTGGTAAAAGGGGAGTCAGGGATCAGCCCGCTGGTGATGGATATGATTTTAAACCATCATGAAAGAGTGGACGGCTCAGGCTACCCAAGAGGCTTATCGGGCCCTAAGATCAGCAAACCAGCCAGAATGATGGCCATTGTAGATGTTTATGATGCAATGACGTCAGAGCGCCCTCATCAAAATGGTGAAGAGCCCATTCATGCTCTGCGCTACTTACTGGCTAACAAGCATCAATTTGATGCACAGTTAGTGCAAAAGTTTATAAAGTGCTTAGGGGTCCATCCTGTTGGGACCATTGTACGTTTAACTAATGATAGGTTGGCACTTGTGCTTGAAGGGAATAAACAATCGCCTATGAAACCTAAGGTGAAAGTATTCTATAACACTAAGCACAAGCATCATATCACAGGAAAAGATCTTGATTTACATGCAGTTGAAGATGAAATTAAAGTCGTTGCCAGTGTTAGACCTAGTGATTACGAGCTCAATTTATCCCGCCTGTTAAGGTCTCATCTTTTAGTTTAGGTGATTCGGAGCGTGTTAGAGCTTGCCATTTTGCAGACAATACCGCACCGAGTTGACAGCTTGTCATCATAATCAGCCATAAAATAGTGCCTTGCTCAGTATGGAGTGCAAAGCAGCTAAAGGCCAAAGAAATGAGTGCCGCTAAAATTGTGCCTAACCAGAAAAGGTTGATAGGATTATCACATTGTCCTGCCTTATTACAGGCACAGTAGTTGGCTTTACAAAAGCAATAAACACTTAACCCTGCAAACATCAAAGAGACTAGAATAAGCATGACGAACATGATGAAGGCTCCGTTTTATGTTCCTTTAAAAGATAAGGCTTAGTTTAAAAAGGAGCCGAAAGATTGTCAATCTAAATGAGAATTAATATTATTTAATTCTAGAAACGGTAGCCAATATGAATGCCACCAATAGATTTCACCTTTTCAGTGTCAGCTTGTTCGCAGAAAATGAAACACTCACCATCTTCTTCTTTTACGCCAAAACTCGCGCCTATATAGAAGCCTTCTTTACCTTGGTTACTGAAGTAATAACTCGCTTTTGCGACTAGGAATCCGTCACTTGCATAGGCAGCTTGTTGTCCAAAGGTAAGTCCTAAATCGACATGATCATTTAATTGATATTCATAGCCAAATGCATAGCCAATAATACCTATTGAGGCAAATGCGCTATGCTTCTCATTTATTTCATATATGTATTTTGCGCCAAGAACCCCACCATGTTCAAAGTGGCCTGCACCAAAAGACCAAGATGAATTATCATTTGCATGAATTGAAAGGCTGACGATAGACAATGTTGATGCGAGTAAAAGTTGTTTAAGCATGGTAAATCCGTTTATTATTTTTATTGTCGATGAGTGTATCAATATGTTTTTATTTTGGAAACAAAAACGCGAGCTTAAGCTCGCGTTTTTATAAGGTTTAGCAATGATGAAAAGCGGTATTACAAACTTTCAATCTTCGCTTTTTGTTCAAGTAATTTCGCTTTAGCATCAGAGTATTCGGCTAGCTTATCTTTTTCTTTAGCCAGTACTGCTTCTGGCGCGTTATTTACGAACTTCTCGTTAGCTAATTTGTTATTAACTTGAGCTAAGCCTTTCTCTGCTTTTTCAAGCTGCTTCGCGATACGAGCTAGTTCAGCTTCAACATCGATTAGGCCAGCCATTGGGATCATGATCTCAAGGTTACCAACATACGATGTTGCACATGCTGGTGCATCGTCTTTGTTATCAAGTAACGTGAACGCTTCAAGCTTAGCAAGAGACGCTAAGAAAGCTTCGTTTTCCGTTAAGCGACGCTTGTCTTCGTCAGAGGCATTAGCAAGCAATACCGATAATGGTTTGCTTGGGCTGATATCCATTTCACCACGGATGTTACGAATAGCAAGAATGAATTGTTTAACCCATTCTAGGTCGTCCATCGCTTGGCTATCAACATTAGCTTCATTGTATACAGGGAAACCTTGAACCATGATGCTAGTGCCTGCAGTTTCGATACCTGCAAGTGGTGCCACGCGTTGCCAAATCGTTTCTGTGATGTAAGGCATTAACGGGTGCATTAAGCGAAGTAGGCTTTCTAATACCGTGATTAAGGTATGACGAGTGCCACGTTGCTGTGCTTCGTTACCTTTAAACAATACTGGTTTAGTAAGTTCTAGGTACCAGTCACAGAATTGGTTCCAAGTGAACTCATAAATGGTGTTTGCAGCTAGGTCGAAACGGTAGTTGTCTAGATGCTCAGTGTAAGTTTTAACAGTTGCTTCAAACTGGCCTAAAACCCAACGATCAGCGAGTGAGTATTGTTTTTCAGCATCTGTAGCGAAACCACAGTCTTGCTCTTCTGTGTTCATCAATACGTAACGACTTGCGTTCCATAGTTTGTTACAGAAGTTACGGTAACCTTCAAGACGGTTCATATCCCAGTTGATATCACGACCTGTTGAAGCCATTGCTGCAAGGGTGAAACGCAGTGCGTCTGTACCGTGTGCTTCGATACCGTTTTCGAATGTTTTACGGGTGTTCTTCTCAATCTTCTTCGCTAGTTGTGGCTGCATCATGTTACCAGTGCGCTTTTCAACTAGGCTTTCAAGATCGATACCGTCAATCATGTCGATAGGATCAAGTACGTTACCTTTCGATTTAGACATCTTATCGCTGTTTTCATCGCGGATAAGACCAGTTACGTAAACGGTTTTAAATGGTACTTGTGGCTTGCCGTCTTCATCTTTGATGAAGTGCATGGTCATCATGATCATACGCGCAACCCAGAAGAAAATGATGTCGAAACCTGTTACCAATACGTCAGACGGGTGGAAAGTTTTTAAATCATCAGTGTTTGCAGGCCAGCCTTGCGTTGAGAAAGTCCAAAGCGCAGATGAGAACCAGGTATCTAAAACGTCTTCGTCTTGCTTAAGTGCAACATCATCAGCAAGGTTGTTATCGCGACGTACTTCAGCTTCGTCACGACCAACGTATACGTTGCCTTCGTTGTCGTACCAAGCTGGGATGCGGTGACCCCACCAAAGCTGACGTGAAATACACCAGTCTTGTACGTCGTTCATCCACGAGAAGTACATGTTCTCGTATTGTTGAGGTACAAATTGAATGTCGCCATTTTTAACGGCTTCTTTTGCTGGCTCTGCAAGTGGTGCTACGCGCACGTACCACTGATCAGTAAGAAGTGGCTCAATCACTACGCCAGAACGGTCACCGTAAGGAACAGTTAGGCTGTGATCTTCAATTTTTTCTAATAGACCAAGTTCTTCAAATTCGCTCACAATCGCTTTACGTGCATCAAAGCGGTCAAGGCCGTGTAAGCGTTCAGGAATTGGCGCGTCTAATTCAAGCTCTTTACCGTCGAATGTGTAGCTTTCGCCTTCGCTTAATACCGCTGCATCTTTGTTGAAGATGTTGATCATTGGTAGTTGGTGACGTTTACCTACTTCGTTATCGTTAAAGTCGTGGGCAGGCGTGATTTTCACACAACCTGTGCCTTTTTCCATGTCGGCATGTTCATCGGCAACAATTGCAATACGACGGTTTACGATAGGCAGTAAAATTTCTTTACCGATTAGGTCTTGGTAGCGCTCATCATCAGGGTTAACAGCAACACCTGTATCACCTAGCATAGTTTCAGGACGTGTTGTCGCAACAATGATGTAGTCTTTACCGTCTTTAGTTTTTACGCCGTCAGCAAGTGGGTAACGTAAGTTCCACATATGACCTTGTTTGTCTTTGTTTTCAACTTCAAGATCAGAAATCGCAGTGTGTAGCTTAGGGTCCCAGTTAACTAGACGCTTACCACGGTAGATTAAATCTTCTTTGTGAAGGCGTACGAATACTTCTTTAACCGCTTCAGAAAGGCCTTCGTCCATAGTGAAACGCTCACGGTCCCAATCTACAGAAGCGCCTAAACGACGTAATTGTTTAGTGATAGTGCCGCCAGAGTGGTTTTTCCACTCCCAAATTTTATCGATAAATGCATCGCGGCCTAGGTCGTGACGTGTTTTACCTTCTTCAGCAGCTAACTTACGCTCAACAAGCATTTGTGTTGCGATACCTGCGTGGTCTGTACCTACTTGCCAAAGCGTGTTGTTACCTTGCATGCGCTTATAGCGAGTCAGCGTGTCCATGATGGTGTCTTGGAAAGCGTGGCCCATATGTAGGCTACCTGTGACATTGGGTGGCGGGATCATAATTGAGTATGCTTCGCCTTTACCTGATGGCTTAAAGTAACCATTGTCTTCCCAGTCTTTATATAAAGACTGTTCTATATCTTGTGGATTATAGGTTTTATCCATTTCACAGAACCTTAATTAGTGCTTAATTTTCAATTTCTTGAGTTGAAATATTGGCGCCGAGCTGACGTAAGTGCACAAAGCGCTGACGCGCGGCTTGCTTGGCGTTTTGCTCCGTCGGTACAAAATCATATACCTGACTGAAGCGTCTTATAAAGTCGGGTAGGGTGGTGGCTAAATTAATTAGCACATTGCGTCTACCAACGGGAGGTGTTTGGCCAATCTCAACAGGGGCTCCGCCTTTTGGGCCTTCGCCTTGCAGGTTGTGGGGCACAAAACTGTCGGGTTCGAAACACCATAATTGCTCATCAATCAGATGGGCGTCATCAATCGAATCGACGTAGATAAACACACGATGGCCAGCTCTAAACTGCTTAGCAGCAGCGCGAGCGGCAAGATCAAAATGAGCCGGGATAGATACTTCCGGCTCATTATTTTGTTTTAACACATAAAATCGTGCGTTGATGGTCATAAATTCGCTTCAAATTACATATTTTAACGGTTTTGCAGAGTTAAAATAAGCGTTCAAAATAAACCCGCATTTTGACACAGAACGAACTGACCATCAATCACTCACAGCGGTTAATCTGCTTGGGTTTCAGTTGGTCCAACACGATTTAATAGGTATTGTGTCAACATAGGTACAGGTCGACCTGTCGCACCTTTGTTTTTACCGCTTTTCCAAGCCGTACCCGCAATGTCTAAGTGTGCCCAATTGTACTTTTTGGTGAACTTAGATAAGAAGCATGCTGCAGTGATAGTCCCTGCTGCACGACCGCCTAGATTTGTGAAGTCAGCGAATGGGCTATCTAGTTGCTCGTGATAGTCATCCCACAGTGGTAGTTGCCACGCACGGTCGCCACTTTGCTCAGATGCTTTTAATAAGTCATGAGCAAGTGGGTTGTGATTTGACAGTAAACCCGTTGCGTGTGCACCGAGAGCTACAATACAGGCACCCGTCAGAGTTGCTACATCTACCACAATTTCAGGCTCGAATGCTTCAACATAAGTCAGTGCGTCACATAATACTAGGCGACCTTCCGCATCTGTGTTTAATACTTCGACTGTTTGACCTGACATAGTAGTTAGGATGTCGCCCGGGCGGTAGGCGTTTGAGCTTGGCATGTTTTCACAGCCAGCTAGCACACCAATAACATTTATTGGTAATTGAAGCTCTGCAACTGTGCGCATTAAACCTAGTACGCCTGCAGCACCACCCATGTCATATTTCATTTCGTCCATGGCTTCGCCAGGTTTGATTGAAATACCACCTGAATCGAACGTCAGACCTTTACCAACAAAAACAACTGGTGCTTGCTCTTCAGGCGCACCATTGTAGTGGATCACTGACATAACCGATTCGTTATCACTGCCACGGCCAACTGCTAGGTATGAGTGCATACCTAATTCTTCCATTTCTTTTTCACCGACTAGATTTACAGAAATGTTGTCAAAAGATTCTAATTCTTGAGCTTGCTCACCTAAATAACGAGGGTTACAGATGTTTGGTGGCATATTGGCGACGTCTTTACACAGTTTTGCACCTGCAGCAACGGCAAGACCATGTTCAATGGCGTTTTCGCCAATGGTTAACTCGCGACGTGTTGGTACGTTGAATACGATTTTACGAAGCGGGCGGCGTGGATCTGTTTTTTTGCTTTTTAACTGATTGAATGTATACAAGCAGTCTTGTGTTGTTTCTACTGCTTGACGTACTTTCCAGTATGTATCACGGCCTTTAACATGTTGCTCAGTTAAGAAGCACACCGCTTCCATCGAACCTGTTTCATTTAATGTGTTGATCGTTTTAGAGATGATTTGTTTATATTGTTTGTCATCTAGTTCACGTTCTTTACCGCAACCAACAAGTAGTACGCGCTCACTTAAGATGTTTGGAACATGATGAAGTAGTAATACTTGACCTGGCTTACCTTCTAAGTCACCACGACGTAGTAAATTAGAAATGTAACCTTCACTGATCTTATCCAGCTGCTCACCGATTGGAGACAAACGGCGCGGTTCATAAACGCCAACTACAATACAGGCACTGCGCTGTTTTTCGGGGCTACCACTTTTTACGCTGAATTCCATTGTGACTCCTGAGTCTAAATTATGTCTTTTTGAACTTTATCTGTCTTCGCTTATCCATATCATAAATGCATGATTATCTAATATGCTTAGTATGATATTTGGTTTTGATGACATATAATAAACTGACTAAAATAATCAGTTTACTCAATTTTTCCTACTATTCCAGTGAAACACGATGTTTTATAGGGGCATATTTTGCTAATTTTTCGCTACCTAACAGCTGAAGTCTTGAAGTCGCAAATTGCTGTCTTTCTCACTTTAATGACTATTTTTGTCTCACAAAAGTTTGTCAGAATATTAAGTGATGCAAGTGATGGTGGCACTCCCAGCGATTTAATTCTTTCATATCTGGCACTCAAATTACCTCAATTGGCGGTTTATATACTCCCTTTAAGTTTGTTTTTAGGGATTATATTGGCCTACAGCCGTATTTATGCCGACAGCGAGATGACCGTGCTTAAAGCGTGCGGTGTGAGTGAATGGTATGTAGTGCGTGTAACGCTGGTATCAAGTGTGGTTTTTGCTTTATTAGCGGGTGCCTTAAGTATGTATGTGGCACCTTGGGCGAATGAAAAAGAATACCAGCTAAAAGAACAAGCTGAAGCAGATGCGGGATTATCTAGTTTAAGGGCCGGGCGCTTTCAACAAACTGGCAATGAAAAAGCCGTGGTGTTTATCCATGATATTAACCAGCAAGGTAGAGAATTAAACAAAGTATTTGTTGCTCAGTTACCTGATAAAGAATCTTCACAAGCCGCGCGCTTAGTATATGCTCAAACAGGGCGTGTTATTGAACAAGAAACTGGCGAGCAGCAATTACAACTTGATAATGGCTTTCGTTTTGAAACTGACGGTCAGAGCCAAGCTTTGAGTAAAACCGAGTTTGGCACTTATCAAGTACAGATCCAAGAGCAAGAAATAGAGCATCAGCGTCGCAAGCTAGAAGCTATTCCGTCAATGCAGTTACTTGAACTGGGCACACCTGAAGCCATTGCACAATTTCAACTTCGTCTTTCGACACCTATCTCTATTATTTTACTCACGCTTATGGCTGTTCCTTTGAGTGTCGTAAACCCAAGGCAAGGTAAGTTTGCAAAGTTGGTACCTGCTATTGGTTTATACCTAGGTTATTTTATTCTTCTCAATGCGGGTAAGTTTTTAGTTGCAGAAGGAAAAGTACCTACTGCGGTAGGGCTTTGGTGGATTCATATTAGTGCACTGTTTATCGGTGCTTATTTAATAGCGAAAGGTCGTCCATTTGGCGTCTGGTTGCGTTCATTATTTGCTAAGCGAGCACAAACAGCATGATGAAAACGTTAGATTGGTATTTAGGCCGTAGTATCTTACAAACAACCAGTTTTGCATTACTGGTCTTTGTTGGTATTAATACGCTGATTAAGTTTATAGAGCAATTAAAGTCTGTAGGCCGAGGCTCCTATGACATTGCTGCGGCTTTACTTTACACCTTATATAGCATGCCTTCAGACATTGTTGTGTTTTTCCCTATGGCCGCGCTAATAGGTGGTTTGATGGGGTTAGGTGCGCTGGCATCGAGCAGTGAGCTGGTTGTTATGCAAGCTGCAGGCTGGTCAAGGCTACAAATTATTGGTTCGGTCATGAAAACGGCGATCATTCTGGCACTCTGTATGATGGCATTAGGTGAATGGGGGGTGCCGCAGTCAGAAAAAATGGCGAAGCAGATCCGAAATCATGCCATATATGGTGGAGAAGTCTTTAATGCGCAACAAGGCGTATGGGCCAAAGATGGTAATAACTTTATAAATATCGGCAATGTTGAGCAAACCGGCGAACTAAAAGATGTAAGTATTTATCATTTTGATGATTCACTGGCATTAACAAAAGTCACTCGTGTTGAGGCTGCCAAAAGTGTTCCTCAAGGGTGGCAGTTTCAAGGTGTGGAAGAGATGACGGTAGCGGGTGAGCAAATTACCACTCAATATAGTGAATCAATGCTCTATGCGTCTCAGCTCACTGCCGAGAAACTAGATGTGGTTTCTGTAGACCCTGAATCATTGTCTTTTAAAGGTTTGATGTCGTACTTAGCTTACTTAGCGCAGAATGATCAAGATACCAGCACCTATGATTTAGCGCTTTGGCGAAAGGTGATGCAGCCTCTAACAATCGCAGTGATGTTGCTGGTTGCACTGTCATTTATTTTTGGCCCTCTGCGTTCTGTTAGTATGGGCGCGCGCATTATTATGGGAGTTGTAACGGGTTTAGCATTTCATTTAAGTAATGAGATTTTTGGGCCTATCGTTATGGTTTATAACGTCCCCGCATTTATAGGCGCTGCAATGCCGGCCGTACTGTTTGTATTGGTGGCAACTGTTTTATTGAAACGCCAGCAGTAGTGCTGAATTTAAAAGAAAAAAGCCAGCATCTGCTGGCTTTTTTTCTTTTAAGAGACTTTTATTAGTGGTCTCTAGAAACTGATAAGTTAGCTAAAGCTATGAGCGCTTGTTTGTAATCAGACTCAGGTAAAACACTTAAATAGTTGATTGCTTTTTGTGCTTCATCACGCGCTTTCTCCATCGCAAAATCAAGCGCCTTGGTGTCAGCTAAGGTTGCTAATATGTCATCTAGGAACTGCATGCCATTACCTGTTTCAATGGCTTCTCTAATTTGTGTTACTTGTTGCTCAGAGCCTTTTTGCATCGCATAAATAAGCGGTAATGTAGGCTTGCCTTCGGCTAAGTCATCGCCTAAATTTTTACCCATTTGAGTAGCATTTGCGCTGTAATCTAAAACATCATCTACAAGTTGGAAGGCTGTGCCTAAATGCATACCATATAACTTTAAGGCGTCCTGAACTTCAATACTTTGCTCAAGTACAACAGCTGGCAACTGAGTGGCTGCTTCAAACAGTTTTGCAGTCTTACTGTAAATAACCTGCATATAACTCTGCTCAGTGGTATCTGGGTCATTACAATTCATTAACTGCAGTACTTCACCTTCTGCGATGACATTGGTTGCATCAGCTAAGATTTGCATTACCTGCATGTTCTGTAAGCCGACCATTAACTGGAATGAACGAGTGTAAATAAAATCACCAACCAAAACACTTGCTGCATTTCCAAACTCAGCATTTGCTGTAGGTTCGCCTCTTCTTAGGGCCGACTCATCTACTACATCATCATGAAGTAAGGTTGCGGTATGAATAAATTCGACGATTGTCGCTAGGGTTATATGCTTGTTGTCATTACAACCAAGCGCACGGGATGCAAGTAGGGTGAGCATTGGTCTAATGCGCTTTCCGCCACTATTCACGATGTATAAGCCTAGCTGATTTACTAGTGCTACATCAGATTGCATTTGTGCATGAATAAGTTGATTGACGTCTTGCATGTCTTCTGCAATTAACGTCTGGATAGCTTTGATATCCATCTTGCTCCGAGCCAAGTTTGGTAATGATAAAACGCGCGAATTGTACTACAAAAATTACGTAAGCTCGATAATTAGTCGTGAATGAGATCAAAAAAACTATTAAATTAATGGTTTGCCTATTTATTGAGCTGAAATAAAGGTGTTTAGTTACTGTTTTAGGGAGCTCGATTTAGGTTATTTAAAAGCTTATAAATCGACGAAAAATAACTTTGGTTTATAGCGATTTTTAGATAGACTGTCACAAAATAGTAATTCGCCCTCGTCGTAGCTAATTTTTATGCAAAATCTACAAAAATAGGGTTGCGTGAAGTTTCACATTAGCGTAAACTTCGCGCCCTATTGAAGAATATTAAGTTGCGTCGATTTGAGGGCGCACAACGGAGTTAAATATGTACGCGGTTTTCCAAAGTGGTGGTAAACAGCACCGTGTGACTGAAGGTCAAACAATTCGTCTAGAAAAATTAGACGTTGAGACTGGTGCAGCAGTTGAGTTCGATTCAGTACTTTTAGTTGCTGATGGTGAGAAAATCGAGATCGGTGCACCGTTCGTAAACGGTGGTAAAGTGACAGCTGAAGTTGTTTCACACGGTCGCGGTGAGAAAGTTAAGATCGTTAAATTTAGACGTCGTAAGCATTCTCGTAAGCAGATGGGCCACCGTCAGTGGTTCACTGAAGTTAAAATCACTGGCATTAGCGCTTAATTTTTAGAGGTACAGAAAGATGGCACATAAGAAGGCAGCTGGTAGTACTCGTAACGGTCGCGATTCAGAAAGTAAACGCCTAGGTGTTAAACGTTTCGGTGGCGAATCAGTTTTAGCGGGTAGCATCATTGTTCGTCAACGTGGTACTAAGTTCCACGCAGGTTCTAACGCAGGTATCGGTAAAGACCACACTATCTTTGCAAAAGCAGATGGTAAAGTAGTTTTCGAAACTAAAGGTCCTTTAAACCGTAAATACGTTAGCATCGTTGCTGAGTAATCGGTAAAGATTCAGAAAAACCCCGCTACGGCGGGGTTTTTTTTTGTATGTAAATTATTTTAGGTCTTTATCTAGCAACGCAACTCTAGTGAGCAGGAAGCAACTGCTTGAGTTATAATTTGCTATCAGACCTCCCAAAACAGAGAGAAACCATGAAGTTTGTCGATGAAGTTGTAATTAGAGCTGAAGCTGGCGACGGCGGCAGTGGCATAGTGTCATTTCGCCGTGAAAAATATGTTCCTGATGGTGGCCCTGATGGCGGTGATGGTGGTGATGGTGGTAGTGTTTATCTCGTTGCAGATGAAAACTGGAATACATTAATTGATTATCAGTTTGAGCGATTCCATCGTGCTGAGCGAGGCACTAATGGCCAATCGCGTAACTGTACAGGTAAAAAAGGTGCAGACCTGTTCCTAAAGGTACCTGTTGGTACGCGTGTCACTGACGAAGACACTGAAGAGTGTTTAGGCGATTTAACACAACATGGTCAAAAGTTGCTTGTTGCTAAAGGCGGCTTCCATGGTTTGGGTAACACGCGCTTTAAGTCGAGTGTAAACCGAGCGCCAAGACAAAAAACATTGGGTACACCAGGTGAAGTTCGTAACCTTAAGTTAGAACTTATGTTACTTGCTGATGTTGGATTGCTAGGTCTGCCAAATGCAGGTAAGTCGACGTTTATCCGAAGTGTTTCAGCAGCTAAACCTAAAGTCGCTGATTACCCGTTTACAACTCTTGTACCAAACCTTGGTGTGGTTCGCCCTGAAGCGAGTAAATCATTTGTGATTGCGGATATTCCTGGTCTGATTGAAGGTGCTTCAGATGGTGCTGGCCTTGGCATTCGTTTCTTAAAGCACCTAGAGCGTTGTCGTGTGTTATTACACATTGTTGATGTGATGCCAATTGATGGTACAGATCCGGTAGATAACGCCTTCTCGATCATTAACGAACTACATCAGTACAGTCCTAAATTGGCTGATAAGCCTCGTTGGTTAGTGCTTAATAAGATTGATTTACTTCCAGAAGACGAAGTAGAAGAAACTTGTGAGCGTATCGCTGAAGAGCTTGGTGCCGAAGTTGTATATCGTATCTCAGCTGCAAACAAAAAGAATACTCAACCCTTGTGCTATGACATTATGGCGTTACTTGAGAGTATGCCTAAAGATAAGTTTGAAGAAGAGCAAGCGGAAGAAGAAGTTGAGTTCAAGTGGGATACTTATCATCGCGAAGCGAAGAAAAATGCGCAGGATGATGACTGGGATGACGACTGGGATGAAGATGATTATGATGTGGAAGTTATCTACGAGAGATAACTTTTAATAAAAAGGGCTTTTAAAGCCCTTTTTTAATACTAAATGCTTAGGGAGCGACAATGATTATTTCTATGATTGCAGCAATGGCGAATGATCGTATTATTGGCGATGATAATCAGATGCCATGGCATCTACCTGCTGATCTGCAACATTTTAAGCGTGTCACCATGGCTAAGCCAGTGGTCATGGGGCGAAAAACATTTGAATCAATAGGTCGTCCATTACCTGGGCGCCGCAATATTGTGATAACCAGAAATGCAACTTATAAAGCAGAAGGAATAGAGGTTGTTTCAAGCCCTGAAGAAGCTTTGACGCTGTTAGAAGGTACGGAAGAGGTGATGGTTATAGGAGGTGGTAATATCTATAGTCAATTCTTACCATTAGCAGAACGTTTATATTTGACCTTTATTGATCTAACAGTTGCTGGTGATACGCAATTTCCTGATTATGAAAAAGACTATCAATGGGTAGAAATAGAGTCTGAGACTAATAAGCCAGATGAAAGAAATAAGTATGGCTATACCTTTGTAACTTTACATAAAAAGTTATGAGTTTGTTGCGGTAGATTATATTGGTTGCTACAATTATATACGTATTCTGTTACGAACAAAGTATTAAAGGGTCGACGAAATGAAATTATCTACCGCACTTGTATCAGCTTCGCTGGTTGTTGCGTCTTTTTCTTTTAGCTTTTCAGCACAAGCCAATGAGCAATTGGCTGCATCACTGTGTGAATATGTTGCTGCAGACGATAAAGGTGGTTTGCGTAAAAAGCTGAAGAGCTCTCGTCTAAAAATAAGGAACATTTTCGATGGCGTGTTATGTAATGGTAATAATCTGTTACGTCATGCGATTGCTAGTAATGCGGTAGGTGCCGGCGAGTATATTGTAAAAAATTTACCTAAAAGCAAATTATCAGATGGTGCTGATATTGCTTGGGCTGAGAGCAACGGTCACGGTGGGTCAGCTTTAATAGGTACAATTAAAGCGCGTGCAGGCTTATAAGCACAAAGAATCAATATAATTCTAAAAGCCAGAAGATAATTCTTCTGGCTTTTTTGTTTTTTATTGAAATTAAAGCTTATTTAGCTTTTATTTCAGTGTGCTTTTCAATCAGTTAGTTTAAAAGATAAACATAAGTTAGATGTATTGAGCTAAGCTGCATATTCTATGAGCATTTGACAATAATTTACTATAAAAGTGTTTGACTTATTTTCGTAAGCCTTTATTATACGCATCCACAAGACGGAGAGGTGGCCGAGTGGCTGAAGGCGCTCCCCTGCTAAGGGAGTATAGGGTTTGTAGCCCTATCGAGGGTTCGAA
>NZ_JBWVBR010000017.1:0-114406 GCF_056629255.1 Pseudoalteromonas sp. NFXS53
GATTAAACCTGATGATAGCTGCGTTAAAGATTTCTCATTTAGAACAACTAAATAACGAAATATTTGCCTTGCTACCACAAGGTTTTCTTGCCTCAAAATAGACCACTTAGTTAAGCGGATTGGTATAATTTTGAATTAGCAAGACACATAAAAAAAGCCCGAGTTAATCGGGCTTTTTTATTGCTTCAATAAAGGCTCATTACTTGTCGAACGCGCGCTTCATAAAGTTAGGTGTAGCTAATGCGCCATGATGAATACCGACATTATAGTATTCAGTATCGAAAGGTGCTGATTCTGCATCTTGCTCACGGAAACCATTGAACTGTTCACCTTTACGGGCCATAGTTGCAGACCATAAACCGCTTGGGTAAATTGGTTGCGGGAAAGGCAGTGTTTGTAAATCAGTAAAACCGACGTCTTTCATCGCATCGCGCATTTCTAGCAGCAGTGGCATGTGCATAAGTGGTGATTCACTTTGCTGGATCATGATTCCGCCTGGGCGCAGCGCATTTAGACAACTTGTATAGAAAGCGTGGTTAAATAAACCTTCACCTGGACCCACTGGGTCTGTGCCATCAACAATGATCACATCAATTGATTCTGGTGTCGCTTCGCGCATGTACTTGATGCCATCATCAAACATCACTGTTGCACGAGGGTCGTTGTTTGATTCACATAATTCTGGGAAGTATTTCAGTGACATTTGAGTCACTACTTCGTCTATGTCGATTTGCGTTACTGTTTCAACACCTGGGTGTTTTAGTACTTCACGTAATGTACCGCAGTCACCACCACCAATAATCACCACGTTTTTAGGTGCAGGGTGAGAGAATAGCGCAGGGTGGCTCATCATCTCGTGATAGAAGAAGTTTTCACGAGTACTTACCATAGTACAACCATCGATGATCATCAGGTTGCCAAAATCAGTTGTTTCAAACATCTCAACTTTTTGGAAAGGAGACTGAATTTCATCAAGCTTTTTATTGATGCGTAAAGAAAACGCACTGCCATCGCGATCACTGATCTCGGTAAACCAACGGTTTGCTTCTAAATTCGACATAAGAATTAAATCACACTGTAAATTGTTAACGGCGCATTTTGCCAGCGCCCGAGTTTATGC
Organism: Pseudoalteromonas sp. NFXS53; assembly: GCF_056629255.1. Lineage (NCBI taxonomy): Bacteria > Pseudomonadati > Pseudomonadota > Gammaproteobacteria > Alteromonadales > Pseudoalteromonadaceae > Pseudoalteromonas > Pseudoalteromonas sp. NFXS53. The sequence goes on from NZ_JBWVBR010000017.1 coordinate 1,121, forward strand.
TCAATCTTTATTTAATGATGTTGGGGCAGTTTTTTATACTTCAATCTTCCCCAGTGTTTTCCATTTTCAATTTGTGGCGTCTTACTCTAGATCTGCAATTAAAAACACATTATTTCAATACGTGGTAGCGTTAAATATAGATTGTTAATTTATAGCTTAGCTGCAACTGAGCAAAATGAGTAAAAATACAGTCGCAAATGCGCAAACTGCATATTAAAATGCATGTTTTGCTAGTTTGTTTAAGAGGTCGAGATGACTTGGGGTTTAGATACCGCGCGAGCAACATATAACGTAGCCCATTGGAGCGATGGCTACTTTGATATCAACGAGCAAGGTGAGCTGGTTGCGTTTCCTGATAAGTGCCAAAGCAAGGCACCGATCTCTTTTACAAAGTTAACTGAAGAATTTAAAGCACAAGGTTTAACTTTACCTGTGCTTGTTCGTTTCACCGACATTCTGCAAGACAGAGTCGATACCATGACCAATGCGTTTGCAAAAGCATGCGAACATAAAGGGTATCAGGGCGACTACACGTGCGTTTATCCAATAAAAGTAAATCAGCAGCGCTCGGTCGTAAGTAAGCTGCTTGCTCATCCAAGTGGTAAAGTGGGCTTAGAGGCAGGTTCTAAACCTGAGTTGATGGCTATTTTAGGACTAGCAAAAAAACCGATTAAAATCGTGTGTAACGGTTATAAAGACAGTGAGTTTTTGCGCTTGGCATGTATTGGTCAAGCGATGGGTCATCACGTTAATATCGTAGTCGAAAAGCTCTCTGAGTTAACAACTCTACTGAAAGAAATCGATGACTTAGGCATTGAGCCTGCAATTGGTATTCGCATTCGCCTCAACTCAGTTGGTAAAGGCAAATGGCAAAATACCGGTGGTGAAAAAGGTAAGTTCGGTCTTACTGCAGGTCAAGTGCTTGAAGCAGTTGAGATGCTCAAAGCTGCGGGCAAATTACACTTAATGCAGTTAGTGCATTTTCATATCGGCTCGCAAATCGCCAATATCCGCGACATTCAACGTGCGTTGATTGAATGTGCTCGTCATTTTGCAGAGCTCTCTAAAATAGGCGTACCACTTTGCACCGTTGATGTAGGCGGTGGTTTAGGTGTTGACTATGAGGGCTCGGGTTCGCGCAGTGCTTGCTCGATGAACTACACGGTTGAAGAGTATGCGAAAAACGTGGTGTCTGCGTTTGCGGATGTATGTGAGCAGCATGGTTTAACGCAGCCTGCAATTATTACGGAATCAGGCCGCGCACTGACAGCGCATCACGCAGTGTTGATCACTGATGTCATTGACGTTGAAAAAGCCCCGAATCAAGTTGAAGTCAGTCAACCGGATACCGACGCACACACAATTCTACAAGAGCTATATGGTGTCTTTCAGCAAGTGTCACCGCGTATGGCACTAGAAAGCTACCACGATGCGATGCACTTATTCAGCGAAGCCCATGGTCAGTATGTGCATGGCTTAGTGAGTATGTTGCAGTGGGCACAAATTGAGCAGCTGTACTTTACGATTCTGCATAAAGTTCGCAGCGCGCTAGACAGTAAATCGCGCGCACATCGCGAAGTGCTAGACGACTTAAATGAAAAGTTAGCCGATAAGCTATTTGTTAACTTCTCTTTATTCCAATCGCTGCCAGATGTATGGGGTATTCAACAGCTATTCCCTGTGATGCCAATTGAAAACTTGCATACGCCATTGACTCAACGCGCGATTATTCAAGATATTACCTGTGATTCAGACGGTCAGATCAGAGAATATGTTGAAGGGACGGGCATCGAAGCGAGTTTGCCTATTCCGCAATACAATACCGGTGACCAATATCATATTGCGATGTTTATGGTCGGCGCATATCAAGAGATCTTAGGTGACTTGCATAACTTATTTGGTGATACCGACTCTGTACATGTTGAAATGACTGAAAACGGTTATCAGTTAACCAATGCCATTAAGGGTGATAGCGTCACCGATGTATTGAAGTTTGTGCATTATGAGCCGAGTTCGCTTGCTGAGAACTTCCAGCAATTAGTGTCTGAGTTAACTATTCCTGAGTCGCAAAAACAGCAGTATTTAGCTGAACTACAAGCGGGTCTAGAAGGCTACACTTACTTCGAAGACTAGTGCGAGTTTTAGCCTCCACTTTTGTGTTTGCCTAAAAAACGGTATTATTCACACGCTATATGGCGATATAAGGTGTATCGCCATACTCGTGTTGTGGTAAAGGAAGTCATTCATGTCGTTTTTTCGCAGTATCTTTAGTTTATTATTCTATTGTTTGAACACCTTGTTTTGGTGCGTCCCAATTTTTGTTTTTGGGGTGATCAAGCTGATCCCAATAAAACCACTACAGACCTTATTTGGCGCGTTAGCCAAAGGCTGTGCCAGCAATTGGGTTGCCTGCAATAGCCTGATCCAAAACCTTTTCACGCCGTACAAAATAGAGTTAACAGGGCTTGATACTTTAAAGCGTAAAGACTGGTATCTGGTGATTGCAAATCATCAAAGTTGGGTGGATATTTTGGTGCTGCAACGCGTACTCCATAACCGAATTCCATTCTTAAATTTCTTTTTAAAGAAAGAGTTATTGTATGTGCCATTTTTAGGCATTGCCTGGTGGGCGCTGGACTTTCCGTTTATGACGCGCAGCAGTAAAAGCCAGCTAAAGAAAAACCCTAAGCTTAAAGGCAAAGACATCGAGACCACGCGCAAAGCCTGTGAAAAGTTTAAAACCATGCCAGTGAGCATAGTGAACTTTGTTGAAGGTACGCGTTTTACACCTGATAAACACACTCGTCAGAAAAGTCCGTTTAAGAATTTACTTAAGCCTAAAGCAGGCGGTATCGCCTTTGTAATGCAAGCTATGGGCGAGCAAATCAATCAGATCGTGAATGTCACCATTCATTATCCAGATGGCATTCCTACTTTTATGGATTTTGCCTCAGGCAAAGTAAAGCGAGTGCAAGTCCATGTTGAAACACAAGGCGTAGATGACAAACTGGTTGGCGACTACAGTGGTGATAATCAGTTTAGAGTGCAGTTTCAAGCGGAGCTTAATACGCTTTGGGAGCAAAAAGACGCTCAATTAGAAAAGCTGAAATAGGCTTTGGAGATGCGTGTGCTAATAAATGTAATGCAATTAATTAGAGGAGCAGTTGCGACAGCTGTTTTAGTGCTTAATACCGCATTGTGGGGCACGTTGATCTTTTTACTTGGACTGGTGAAGTTGGTTGTGCCCTTGGCGTTGGTTTCTCATACGCTTCATGGTTTTTATAAATGCTGGTGTCGAGGCAATTATTTTGCACTCAAACTCAGTGGCGTACAGTTTTCGACAGATATCGCACCTCAGGTTAATGCACAAGGCTGGTACTTGTTGGTGGCAAACCACATTAGTTGGTTAGACATTATTGTTCTCACAGCCATTGATGCCTTGCCAGCACCGAAATTTTTCTTAAAAGACGAATTGAAATATGTGCCGCTGATTGGCTCAGGTGCTTGGGCCCTAGGCATGCCATTTATGAAGCGAGCAAGCAAAGCGCAAATCGCGAAAAACCCCAAGCTAAAGGGCATGGACGTGGCGCGCACACAAAAAAGTTGTAAGAACTTTAAACACCATCCTACAACTGTGATTAATTTTGCCGAAGGCACACGTTTTACCACTAAAAAGCATAGCAAACAGAGCTCACCGTTTAAGAATCTCTTGAAGCCAAAAGCGGGCGGTACGGCCTTCGCACTGCAAGTATTGGCTGAGCAGTTAGATGGCTTGATCAGCACTACTTTGGTTTACCGTTCTGACAGCCAGAAAATTTTTCAAAGCTTTATGTTAGGCAAATTGTCAGCCATTGATGTTAAGCTAGATTTTGTGCCATTAGCGCAAGTGCCGCAGGGTGATTATCAACAAGATAAAGCCTATCGCGTCACTTTTCAGCAGTACCTAAACGCACAGTGGCAGAAAAAAGACACGCAGATAGATATATTATCAACTCAGCAAACCAGTAGTAGCGCGACAGAGAAGGAAGCTTCGCAACTATGACAGACATACATTTGACGCAACTGATAGAGCCTTGGTTTGATAGCTCAATGGCGTCACAGTGGTTAACCAATACCGTGGCAAACCTAACTGGTTTATGTGCACTTTGCTTGTTGTATTTAGTGACTCGCCGATTGGTTTTACCTAGCCTACAAAATATCATCACACGCTTCTCTCCCAGTCGTATTGGGCAGTTGAGTCTACAACTTAATAAACTATCTGGGCGTCTTTCGGCACTTATTTGCTGTGTGCTGTTTTTAGGCTTCTTTGAGCGGGTATTTGTTGCGCCTGAATGGCTATTTGCCATTGGTAAAGTGGTTGGGCAAATTCTGTTAGTGATTATTTCTGGTTTGCTGTTTAGCGCCTTTATTAATTTGGGTCATGGTATTTATCAGCAACTGAAATTTGCCAAAGAGGTACCTATCCAAGGCTTAGTGCAGGTTGCGAAATTAATTACTTTTATTGTTTGTGCCATTTTATCAATCAGCCTGTTAATTGATAAATCACCCACTTATATTTTATCGGGTTTTGGTGCCATTGCAGCGGTGACGCTATTGGTGTTTAAAGACACTATCTTAGGTTTAGTGGCGAGCATTCAAATTGCAGCCAATCGTTTGGTGAGCATTGGTGATTGGATCCAGGTCGATGCCTTTGGCGCAGACGGCGAAGTGCTTGACTTAGGGTTAAATACGGTACGCGTGCGAAACTGGGACAACACCATAACGACTATCCCTACCTATCAGCTTATCTCAGACTCATTTAAGAATTGGCGTGCTATGCAGCAATCGTCGGGCAGACGGATAAAACGCCCTATCTATATTGATATGCATAGCTTGCAAACTTGGTCAGAAGAACAAATTACCAGCAAAGCGAACGAATTAGGTTTTGAGATAGATGCAGGTCAACCCCTGAGTAATGTGTCTGTATTTCGTAAATATGCTGAGCATTATTTAAGGTCTCACCCTAAAATTAGTAAAGAGTGTGTGCTCATGGTGCGCTCTTTAGCGCCCAGTGAAAAAGGGCTGGGGTTAGAGGTGTATTGCTTTAGTAGCAACACGCAGTGGGTGCCCTATGAGCAATTGCAAGCTGAGATTATCGAGTATCTAGTTGCTAAGTTAGTTGATTTTGAATTACGCCCTTTCCAAGCAGTCACGGGCCAGTTAAAACTTGACTAACTTAATGCCTTGCTAATACTTATAATTGTTTGAAAGCGGGTGTGTTCTTAAAAATGATTGAATTGACCACTTATTTAAATAGTCGGTTGATATAATTTTTTAGCATATTGAGTCGTAAAAAAATTGTCATAAAGTGCATAATTTGAACTGTGCATATGGTACAGTGCGCCTGTTGCGCTATACGAAGTCGTATAGTTTTTTTGTGGCATTTGATACGGAGTTAGAAATCACGCAAAGCAATAGGGAGGTGAATAGAGGTAATTTGATTTGACGAAATATACAGCTATCACAGTTTTTTTCTTGTTGTTTGCCCGAGCAGCTTGGGCTGATCACACCATACATGTGGCTATTGACCACGCGCCTCCTTTTAGTGAAATAGATAGTCAAGGTGAAAGCCAAGGCTTGATCATCGATATTGTCTCTGAGTTACTGAAAGACGCTCACTCAGACTACAAAATTAAACCCGTTCCATGCCCGTTTTCTCGTTGTGTACGTATGCTTGCCCAAGGGCAAGTTGATGTCATGGGCGGCCTGATTAAAACCAATCGCCGTGAACAAACCATGGCATTTGTGCAACCGCCCTATATGGTCTTGTCGTCTTCTTTTGTTTTTTATGCCAATAAAAACAGTGATATTGAAGTGAACAACTTTGACGAATTACATGGCAAACGTATTGCGGTAATGCGCGGAGGCGCCTATTACAAAGAGTTTGATGAAGACAAAACACTCAATCGAGTGCAAGTGAATTCTGAGCATGTGGCGTTTGATTTACTACTGAAAGGGCGGGTTGATTTAGTGTTGTCGGTTGAAGAAACCGCAGAAGTGGCGATGAGAACATTGAACCAACCGTTTGAGCAATTAAAGAAAGTGAATTATCGCCATACCAACAACATCTATGGTCATATGGCGTTTAGCCAACGCTTTGCAAAAACCAAGCTGGCGATAAAGCTGCAAAGAAAAATGATAAAGTTGGCTAAATCAGGGCAACTCAATAAATTGGTTGCCCCATACCAGTTACCGGCTATTCCATCAGCTTTAATCACAGAGTAACCATCAGCGGCCCATAAAAGTCACGCGTTTAATAAGGCCGTCAATCACCTCGTAAGCGGCTATTACGGTTACGCTGTTGTCTATTACATTTGCATCTTCACTGGCTGATTCAGCCAGCTCGTGATCCACCAAAACATTGCCTTCTACCATGCGTTTTAGTGAGCTAGCATTAAGATATTTCAAAGAGGCGAACTTCTGACCATATCGCTCAATCAGCTTATCTTTACCTTGATATTGTAACCCTCCAGGGAAGGCATGAATTTCAACATCATCGTGATATGTCGCAGCAAAGGCGACGATATCACGGTTGTTATAGGCGTCGAGTTGTTTATCAACGATGGCAATGGTAGTCAGTTCAATGTCTGTCATGAGATCCTCAGAATTAAGGTGTCAGGTTTAGGCTAAATGCCTTTTCTCGTTTTTAGTGCGCCAGCTATGGCAAACAATAAAGCGGCACACACAATAATGATGTCAGCATAAAAAGGTGGCGTCTGGATGCTTAGTAAAGTCCCAACCGTCGTCAATAATAAGCTGCTTGTGTAATAGCTCATGATGATTCTGTCCATGACCTACTCCTTTATATAGTGATGGTTACTGTACAGGTCTGTTTAAGCAATGAATAAATACAAAATACCTGCGCCCACAAGCCCACCAAATAGGGCTGCAGCACCTAACATCATTAAATGTAGTTTCATGTTAACGGTTGTTTGGTTGCTATTGTTAGCCTCAGCCTCATCAAGGTTGATAAGAGATGACTGCTTTACTTCGAATACCGCACACAAGCTCATCATGGTTTCTCGGCTGGCTACGCCCTCTTTTTCAACCCGTTGAATAGTGCGAAGACTCAAGCCACACGCATCTGCCAATGACTGCTGGGTCCAATTTTTGTCATCTCTTAGCTGTTTTATGGTTTTTTGGTTTAGTTGCATGGCAGTCTCCTAAAGCGTACTGCCGTACCAGCGACCAAGAAAGTAGCCTGCTGCAACGAAGGCTGCGCCAAAAACGAGGCCATAACAAAAGAAGGTGGCAAATGCTTTCACCATAAGTTTTGTGTTTTGTTCAAATGGCTTTAATGTTTTCTCGCCAATGACTGAGTCATTTTTCTTTACTATACATTTAGTTTCAGAAGTGAGCATATCGAATACATCATAGATAACGGTCCAATTAGCGCCTTCATACTCAAAAGTATGCTTACTTTTAAAGCCTAAGTTACGTTTCTCAGAAACCAACTCATCATTGATATAGACATACTCTTTGCCGTTTAAGAAATTGGCTTTACAAGCTATTTGGTTATCCCCATCCTGAAAATACAATTCAAAAGGTAGTTTCTTAGGTAGTGCTTTTTCTTCATTGTTGATGCTATGAGTCATTGTGCATATTCCCTTAGTTGTTTTGATTAAGTTGGGATAAGCATATTCGGTACGTCAGTATAAAGCGCCGACAGCAATATGTCAGTGCCTTTTTTGTCATAAGACAGCGGCTGTCATATGTTCTAACCTATTAATTTATAAGCTAATAAAAATTACATTAAAGAGTGGTATGACAGTGAGGTGGCAGAGTGAAAGAGCGCTTTGCACAGGGGCAAAGCGCAAAAGGTTAGAAAATATTGCAAATATCGTCGGCTTTACAGGTGATCACCGTCACATTTTGATAGCCGATACGAGTCAACTGCTCTGCGGCAAATACTGCACGACCGCCTGCAGCGCAGTGCACATAAATGGGTTTTTCGGCATCTTTCACGATTTCAGGTAATTTAAATTCTAGTAAACCCCGTGGCACATTGATTGCGCCAGTAGCTGCTTTTTGCGCGTGCTCTTGAGGCTCGCGTACATCAACAAGTACCCCCTCATTGACTTGAATTTCTTGCTTTGCTTGCTCTGCGCTAATGCAGCGCTGGTTAGGACGAACTGTTTTTAATACATCTTGAACAGGAGTCAACATTGAACTATTCCTTAATACCGAGTCGTTTTAAAAAAGTGATCATCGGACACCAAAGCGTGAAAGATGATTGAATTAAATTTATAGCAATAAATACCGTAAACCACACAAAGTTTTCGTGTACGAAGTAGGTTAACAGTAAAGAAATTAACACCATAGTGCCTGCGATTAAGCGCAGTAATGGATGCATAGTCATAGCTCACCTCAAAAATTCAGAACAGAAGACATCAGTCATAACTAGTTTATTAGAAAGATCTAAATTAGCAAGTTCTAATATTAGACTTTTCTAATGTATGGTTTATACTTGTTGAAAATCGACCGTGGGGACATGTATGCAAATTGAAGATATGGCGCATAACGCAGAGCAAGCAGAGCAGTTATTAAAAATGATGGCGAATAAAAACCGCCTGATGATCTTATGCAGTTTGTTGCAAGGTGAAATGAGTGTGACGCAGTTAAATGAGTCGATACCGTTAACTCAATCGGCACTTTCTCAGCATTTAGCCGCCTTACGAAAAGCCGAATGTGTTGCTACGCGTCGAGATGCGCAAACGATTTACTATCGCCTTACCGATCCTAAGGTTGAGGCGATTTTGCAGCAGCTTTATCAACTCTTTTGCCAACCGGGTGAATAATGATGGGATTAGAAAAAGCCATTTCGGCAAGCTTACAGGGTCGTATCCCCGTAATGATCTTGTTCTTATCGCTGGTGATGGGGGCAATGGCCCTGCAATTTACGCCGCGTGAAGAAGAGCCACAAATTGTGGTGCCTATGCTCGACATTCATGTGCAGGCGCCAAACATAGGTGCGCCTGAAGTGGTACGTTTGGTGACGGAGCCACTCGAAAAGTTATTGCGACAAATCCCCGGTGTTGAGCACGTTTACTCAACTACACAAACCGGCCAAGCGGTTGTGACGCTGCGCTTTCATGTTGGTGAAGACAGAGAAAACGCCATTCTCAATACCTACAGTAAGCTTTATGCTCACCAAGAGCAGATGGCACCGGTGATCAGTAATTGGCAGATCAAGCCCATAGAAGTCGATGATGTGCCCATTTTAATGTTGGGCTTGTACTCGCAAGACCCCCGTTTATATGGCGACTATGAACTCACGCGCTTTGCTCAAGAGTTATCTAATCACCTGCAACAAATTCCTAATACCAGTGCCATTGAAGTGCTCGCAGGTCGTACCCGTCAAGTTCAAGTTAATTTAGACATTAGTGCGCTGTCTGCACACCAAACCACGCCTTTAGATGTATTACACGCGCTGCAAGTGTCGAATCAATTACAGCAAGTCGGTCATCTGGTGACGGGCAAACAGCAAATTCAACTTCAAGCGGGCGATGTGCTTCGCGATGTAATACAAGTGGCGAGCCTGCCGGTGAATGTCGTGAACGGTCAGCAAGTATTATTAAAAGATGTTGCAACAGTCACCGATGGCCCAAGCGAGCCAAATCAATATCAGTGGCTTGCCATTGATGATGTGCAGCAAGATTTACCTCTCGTTACCCTCAGTGTTGCCAAGCAAAAAGGCAGTAATGCCGTGGCGGTAGCCGAGCAAACACTGGCAAAGATGGCACAGCTTAAAGCCGAGTTACTGCCCGATGAAGTGGATTTCAAAGTGCTGCGTAATTATGGCGAAACGGCCAATGAGAAAGTAAATAATCTCACTGCGAGTTTGGCCTTTGCGGTCTTTACTGTAGTGGTCTTTGTCGGGGTCTTTCTAGGCTGGCGCCCAGCGATTGTGGTTGGCTTAGCTGTGCCTATTTGTTATGGCATTACACTGGCACTAGATTTTGCCTTTGGTTATACCATTAATCGCGTCACCTTATTCGCGCTTATTTTGTCTTTAGGTTTATTAGTTGATGATCCAATTACGGGCGTCGATAACATCAGCCGCTTCTTAAAGCATGGCAAGAAATCAGACTCGTCAAGCAAGCGTATTCTTGGCGCGATGAGTGAGATTAAAGTGGCGTTGTTGATGTCGACGTTAACCATTGCGGTGGCATTTGTACCAATGGCATTTATCACCGGCATGATGGGGCCTTACATGGCACCGATGGCGTTTAATGTGCCGGTGAGTGTGGTGGTCTCAACCGTCGTGGCCTTCTTTGTCACGCCTTGGCTTGCCAAAAAGCTGCTTAAAGGTCATGAAATCGAAGAGCCAGAAATCGGTGAAGGTAAGAGTATTTACAGCAAGTTAGTGATGCCGCTATTAGACTCGAATAAGAAAGCAAAGTGGTTGCTGTGGTCGGTATTGGTGCTGTTTATGCTGAGTGCGAGTTTACCGGTATTTAGGGCGGTGCCGCTTAAGTTGCTGCCGTTTGATAACAAGAATGAAGTGCAAATATTGGTTGAGCTACCAGAGGGCAGTTCGCTGGAGCAAACCAGCTTAGTGGCGCGTCAAGTACAGCAAGCAGCATGGCAGCTTAATGAGATTACTGCGGTTGCCGCTTATGTCGGTCAACCTTCGAGTATGGACTTTAATGGTATGGTGCGCGGTTATTACCGTCGCCATGCTTCGCATCTAGCTGACTTGCGCGTATTACTGAACGATAAAACCGAGCGTGACCACCAATCTCATGGGGTGGTATTGCGTTTACGTCAGGCGCTGGCAGGGTTCAATCAAAATGGTATCAAGGTCAAAGTGGTCGAAGTGCCACCGGGTCCGCCAGTGTTAAACACCTTAGTGGCTGAAGTCACCGCCGACCCATTTGTAGATACGCAAGTGCATCATGAGGCGGCAAATGCGCTGGCTAAACGTTTAGCAAAAGAGCCTCATGTGGTTGAAGTCGACACCTCTATTGCTGAGCTCGCCCCTTTAGCGCGTTTTGTGACGAACAAAGAGAAAGCAGCGTTATCAGGCATTAGCACCCAAGATATCAGCCAAACCCTACAGATAGCCAGCCAAGGTATGCCAGCGGGAGTGCTATATACCCCGTATGAAGCCATGCCAGTACCGGTGCAACTGCAAGTACCATATGAAGTGCGCAATCAATGGCAGTCTTTGGCGGCCGTGCAGTTAACGGGTCAACAGGCTTTAAGTAAAGTCGCCAATGATTATGGCTTAGATAGTGCGGCACGACCTTTGGTTGCACTGTCTGAACTTGGTCAGTGGCAACAGCATCATGTTGAACAGCCGATTATGCGCAAAGACCTGCAAACTGTGGTGTATGTGATGGCGGAGTTAAATGGTCGTACGCCTGCAGAAGTCATCGCCGATGTGGTTGCAGATGAGAATCGCACTGAGGAAGAGTATCAACCTTGGCAAACGCGCACTTTCATAAACTCAGGCGGCACACAAGGGTGGCAAATGCTTGCAGGTACCAGCTATAGCTTTGGCGGAGAAGGTGAGTGGCGCATTACCGTTGATGTGTTTAGAGATATGGGTATTGCCTTTGCTTTTGCACTCACAGCGATATTTATCATACTGCGTATGCAAACGGGCTCGAACCGTTTGGCGCTGATAATTATGTCGGCCATCCCATTGACCATGATTGGCATTATGCCGGGTTTTTGGGCACTGAATCAATTTGGCGAACGCGTGATTGCGGGCGCACCTGAGCCAATTTTATTCACCGCCACGGCCATGATAGGCATGATAGCGCTGGCAGGTATCGTCATTCGTAATTCACTTATTTTAGTTGAGTTTATCAATCAGGCTCGAGCTGAAGGCATGGCATTAAAAGCGGCTTTGGTGCGCGCAGGTGAAGTGCGTATGCGCCCAGTGCTACTCACCGCAGGCACGACTTTATTGGGTAATGCGGTGATCATCCTCGACCCCGTATTTAGTGGGCTGGCTTTGGCCATTATGTTTGGCATTATCGCTTCAACTATTTTCTCGTTGTTAGTGGTGCCAGTGGTGTATTTCTTAGTTTTCAAATCAACCGAGCAACAGGGGCAGCAAGATGCAACAAGTAACTAAAATTGCAGGGATCAGTGCGGCGATGGGTGTGTTAGCGATTGCCATTGCGGCCATGGCTGGGGTGTTTAACGAAAAAATGCCCGCGGGCACAAAAGCCCTTGCTGAAGAATATAATGGTCAAACTCATACCGTGAGTTTACAAGCTGTAAAAAGCGCCGAAGTTGTTAGCGGCAGTGTCGATGCCAAGTTTAATACGCGCGTGTCGAGCCGGGTGCTGGCGCAGTTAAAAACCTTGCACGTACGTGCGGGCGATACTGTATCGGCGGGGCAGTTAATCGCAACCCTTGAAGATGCTGACTTAAAAACACAAGTTCAGCAAGTTAAGGCTCAGCAAAGCGCCAATGACGCCCAGCTTGCACAAGCTAAAAAGCAATTAGAACGTGTGGTTGCACTAAAAGTCCAAGGGCTTGTGGCACAAAATCAGGTTGATGAATGGCAAACCAAAGTGAATGAACTAGAAGCGCAGTCGGCGGCTTTGGTTCAGCAGTTGGAAGGCACACAAGTTGCCTTGGGATACACCAAAATTCATGCGCCAATCGATGGCAAAGTGGTAGAGCGCTTACAAGAGCCTGGCACTATGCTGAGCCCTGGCATGGCGATTGTGTCTTTATATAACCCGACTAAGTTACAAGTTCATACGCCGGTGCGTGAACAACAAGCTGCTTTTTTACGAGTCGGCGATAAATTAAAAGTGTTTGTGCCTGCCGTTGGCTTAACCGAGCATGCGCAAATTAGTGAAATTGTACCGGTTGCTGATAAGCAAGCGCGCCGTTTTGCCATCAAACTTGATATCGGTTTTGCCAAAGAAGTCAAACCAGGCATGTATGCACAAGTCTTTCTGCCGGGTGAAGAGCAAGTCACCATTGTGATCCCTCGTAAACTGGTGAAACGCTATGGGCAATTGACTATGGTTGAAGTGGTTGAGCAAGGACAATTGCAAAAGCGCTATGTTCGCTTAGGTGAAGCCGTAAATAACAGTGACGTGCAAGTACTGGCAGGGTTAGAAGCGGGCGAGAAAATCGCATTGAAGCCTGCGATTTAAGAGACGGAACGGCAACATAAGAAAAAGGCCACATACTTTAATGTGGCCTTTACTTTGAAGAGGTTTTAATTATAAGAACGTTGCAATCTCTTCCATTGGTTTCTTCACTAAAGCGTGCTCTGGCACGGTCGCATCTTCACTCGGGTAACCCGCAATCAACAACATATAAGGGCGTTCATTATCGCGGTCACGGCCACAAATATCGGTTAAGAAGCTCATCGGTTTTGGCGTGTGAGTCAGTGTTGCTAAGCCCGCATTATGTAATGCTTGAATTAAGAACCCAGTCGCTAAACCCACAGACTCATGCACATAGTAGTTGGTGTTCTTATCTTCAGTGTGAATACCACCTTTCTTTTGACTGAATACGGCAATTAACCAAGGTGCGTGCTCAAGGTACGGTTTTTGTGCATCTGTGCCTAATGGCTTTAGGGCATCTAGCCACTCTTCACCTGCACGACCTTCATAAAAAGAGCGCTCTAGATCTTCCGCTGCTTGGCGAATTTGCTTTTTTACATCGGCTGAGTGGATCGCAACAAAGTGCCAAGGCTGGTGATTGGCACCACTTGGCGCTGTGCCTGCGGTTTTAATACAGGCTTCGATGATTTCTTTTGGCACAGGGCGGTCGCTAAAACTGCGAATTGAGTGGCGACGCTTACAGTTGTCTAAAAAGCTTTCAGCGCGGCTCAGCATCTCGTCTTGTGGGTATTCTATAAAATCGCTTAGCGGTCGGTTTGCATGGTCTTGCATGTTCATCCCCTTGATATTCTTAATTGTCGTTAGTGTTTCAGTGTTTACAAATTATTGCAATTGTTAGCAGGGTATTAATTGTACCTGTAATGTAAAGCTGCTATAACAGCGTTGCTTATTTGTTCAATAGAAGGGAATGTAAATGCTTAAAATAACTGGGCTTTCAAAAACATATGACAATGGCGTTCACGCGTTACGCGGGGTGAATTTAGATATTCCAAAAGGTATGTATGGATTACTGGGGCCAAATGGCGCAGGTAAGTCTTCACTTATGCGTACAATTGCAACATTACAATCCGCTGATTCGGGGAGTATTGAGTTTGATGGGATTAACGTACTCGAACAGCCAAAAGCGCTGCGTGAGCGTTTAGGGTATTTACCACAAGACTTCGGTGTGTATCCACGCGTCAGTGCCTATGACTTACTTGATCATATGGCAGTGCTAAAAGGCTTAAATAATAAAGCAGAACGCAAAGAAGCGGTTGAAGGCTTACTGGCCCAAACCAATTTATATGACCACCGTAAAAATGCTGTAAGTGGCTTCTCTGGTGGTATGCGTCAGCGTTTTGGTATTGCGCAAGCACTACTTGGCGACCCTGACTTACTGATTGTCGACGAACCAACAGCGGGTCTTGATCCAGAAGAGCGTAACCGATTCCACAATTTATTAGTGGGCTTAGGTGAAAGTAAGGTCATTATCTTATCGACGCACATAGTAGAAGATGTGTCTGAGCTTTGTCCGAATATGGCAGTATTGGCAAGTGGTCAAATCTTACTTGAAGGCAACCCGATTGATTTAACTGAGCAGCTACAAGGTAAGATCTGGCGTAAGTCGGTGAGCCTAGCTGAGGCAAAAGAATTAGAAGAAGTCTTACCGGTTATTTCTAAGCGCTTATTTGCGGGTAATACTTTGCTTAATGTATTTGCTGATGAAGCACCAGAAGGCTTCAATGCAGTACCTGCAGACTTAGAAGATGTGTATTTCTCGACATTGCATCAACACCGTAATAGCCAAGCTGCATAAGGAGTCGGTTAATGCTATTTAAAATGATGCAATCTGAGCTGCGATTCTTTATTCGTCAGCCCTCGTTTTATGTCACTTCACTTATCTTATTTTTACTGACCTTTTTGGCGTCAGTGTCTGACACCGTACAAATAGGTGGTGCAGGTAATGTGAACGTGAACTCGCCATTTGCCATTATGCAGGTGGTTGGCACCATGTCTGTATTCGGCATTTTCTTAGTGGTTAATTTTGTTGGTAGTGCAGCAATTCGTGACGAAATAAGCAAATTCAGCGAGCTTGCGCTTAGTAAACCTTTAGACATAGTACAGTACCGACTAGGGCGCTTTTTGGGTGCTTACATTGTTACTATGATCGTTTTTTCTATGTGCCTTTTCGGTATTTGGATAGGATCTGGTTTTGGCGGTTTAATGCAATGGCTTGACCCTGAGATGATTGGCCCAAATAAGCTCTCTTATTATCTAACGCCGTATCTCTATCTTGCAGCGCCGACTTTATTCTTCATTTCTAGTTTATTCGTCGTGGTTGCGAAAAAATTCAGAAGTATGCCTGCCATGTACCTAGTTGCGGTGGCCCTTCTGATTGGTTATTTAATCTCTCGTAATCTATTTTCTGATATCGAATACCGCACATTGTCTACATACATAGATATGTTTGCGTTGTCGGCAGCGAATGCACAAACCGAGTACTGGACGATTGCTGATCGCAATGTCTCAATACTTACTTTAACCGGTGATTTACTCTATAACCGTATCCTTTGGTGTGTGTTGGCGGTTGCTGGCTTACTGACCTTGGTACTAGATAAAACACATTATCTTCCGCAAAAACAAAAAACCAAAAGTAAGGCGAAAGGCGATGCGAAAAACGGTCAAGCGCAAGCGCTGTTAAATCGTATTGATTTCAAAGCCAGTGCCAGCAGTGCTTGGGCACACTTTTCAATGCGTACTCGTTTTGAAGTGAAGCAGGTTATTTTTAGCTATTCATTCTTAGTCTTGGTTATTTTAAGTCTTGGTATGTTAATTCCTGGCCTTGTCAGTTCAATTGGCGGATATGGCACAGATGTTTGGCCTGTTACTTTTAGAATGGTCGAGCTGATTCAAGGTAGTTTTTCAATTTTGATGATCATCGTTCTGGTCTATTACTGCGCGGAATTAGTTTGGCATGACCGCGAAGCGAGAATGAGTGAGATTGTTGACTCTTATCCGGTTGCGAATTGGGTGTTCTGGGGCTCTAAATATTGTGCCTTAGTACTTGTCATTACTTTGTTATGCGTATTTGGTTCGTTGATCACCATGAGTTATCAGCTCATTTCAGGCATAGAACATATTGAAATTTCACAGTATGCGATACGCCTTGGCTATTTATTTTCATTTGGGCTGTTTATTTTGGGTTCTGTGGCGTTCTTATTACAAGTCGTTAGCCCGAGTAAATATATGGGTATGGGTCTATTTGTACTTTACTTCATTGCCTCTCAAGTCATTTCGAGTTATGGCTTTGAGCATAATTTATGGCACATCGGTAGCACACCAAGCACGCCATATTCAGATATTAACGGCTACGGCCATTTCTTAAGTGCAGCACATTGGTATAACGTGTATTGGTTTGGTTTTGCCATGATTTTGGCTGCATTTAGCTATGCACTATGGCCGCGTGGCGCAGGGCAAACTTTCAAAGCGCGTTTAAGTCAGGTGAATTATCAGCTAGGCCATGCAGGTAAAGCTGTGATTGTTGCGGGTGCAGCCCTGTTTGTGGGAAGTGGTAGTTATATCTACTACAACACTCAAGTCGTTAATGAGTTTATCACGCAAGATGACAGAGAAGATCTTTCTGAGCAGTACGAACGTGAGTTTGTACAATTCAGAGATGCGCCAGTGCCGATCCCACTTGATGTGAAACTTGATGCAGAGATTTTCCCGAAAACACGCCGTATTGAAGCAACGGTTGTTTTAGAAGTCGAAAACAAGAGTAAAGAAGTCATAGAGCGCTTCTTGGTGAATAAACCTGCACACACACTTGAGTGGTCGGTTGAAATGTCAGGTGCAACACTTGGCGAATTAAACACAGATTATTCGCATGCTTGGATGAACTTATCTAAACCTATGCTGCCGGGCGAGCGCCGTACCTTAACTATGTCTGTAGTACGTCAAACTCTAGGGTTTGTTGACCGAGGCAGTGATACCCGATTGGTACATAACGGTACTTTCATTGATAATAGCGATCTATTCCCAACCTTTGGTTATAGTGAACGCAAGCAGATCTTTGATAAAAATGAGCGCCGTAAACGTGGCCTTGAGCCGCTAAAACTTGGTAACAAAATCGAAGAGACGCAGTACCATAATCAACCTCTATTTGCTGATAACTTTATTACCTTTGCAGCTCGAGTTACGACCGATGAATCGCAAGTGGCTATGGTGCCGGGTTACCTGCAGTCAAAAGAAACCAAAGATGGTCGTACAACTTATGTGTACGAGATGGATGCGCCTATGCTGCACTTCTACACCATGCTGTCGATGGAGTTAGAAGTGAAACGTGAAGAGTATAAAGGCATTGCGCTTGAGGTTTATTATCACAAAGATCATGCGTGGAATGTAGATACCATGCTCGAATCAACAAAAGATTCAATTGATTACTTCTCAAGAGAGTTTGGCCCTTATCAGCATAAGCAAATGCGTATTATCGAATTCCCGCGTTACCGCTCGTTTGCGCAGAGTTTTGCCAATACTGTACCTTACTCAGAAGAGATGGGTTTCTTAACCGATACCCGTAATCCTGAGAATATAAATTTACCTTACTATGTTACTGCTCATGAACTGGCACACCAATGGTGGGCGCATCAGGTAATCGGTGCAAACGTAGAGGGCTCGAATATTCTATCTGAAATGTTGTCTCAGTATGCGGCCATTATGGTGATGAAAGAGAAGTATGGCGAGCACAACCTACGTAAGTTCTTGAAGTATGAGCTTGATATATATCTGCGTGGTCGTACAACAGAAGCCCATGAAGAGCGAACGCTTGCTAGAACAGTGGGGCAGCAGCATATTCATTACAATAAAGGCTCAGTCGTAATGTTGGCATTGTATGACCTACTGGGTGAAGCGCGTCTGAATAAAGCATTGCGTAACTTCATTGATGACTATCGCTTCAGAAGTGATGTTTTCCCAACCACGCTTGATTTCATTACATACTTGAAGTCAGATGCAACGGCGCAAGAGCAAGCTTTCATCGAAGACCAATTTAACTCAATTACATTATACGAGTTAAAGTTGGCTGATGTTGAAATTGAAGAGGCTACGTCTGAAGGTGAACTTCATACTATTACGCTTACCGTAAAAGCGGCGAAAAAGCATGCTGATGGTGAAGGTAACGAAGAAGATGTACCACTTGAGCAAATGGTAGACATTGCCCTGTTCAAAGCCGATCCTGATGACATCAATGAAGGCGAGAATGTGATGTATCTACAAAAGCACAGTATTACGACGGGTGATAATGTGATCAAACTGAAAGTAAAAGACTTACCTAAGTTTGCGGGTATTGACCCATTTGTAAAACTGATCGACAAAGAAGCAGCCGATAATATTAAGTCGCTGTAATTTGTATGAGCTAACTTATTTAACCTGAGCTTTGGTTATTTACAGCTCAAATAAATCATTAAAGGCCTCTCTCAAAGAGGCCTTTTGTTTTTTAGAATATAAATTTGGTGAATGCTTAAGGTTCAATAAATAAAGATTATAAATAAACCTGTTATGTTAATCTTTGCGCGAAAATAACAGGAATCAAATAAGGAGCATGTATGTATCAACATCAATGGCACACAGGCGAGGCCATTAATCTACCGGCGGGCAAGATAGTTTGTATTGGGCGCAACTACGCCGCGCATGCACAAGAGTTGAATAACCCTATTCCGAGCCGACCAATTCTGTTCATTAAACCCAGTACATGTTTACAGTCTTTCAAAGAGATTACGCTCGCTAAACGTTTAGGTGAGCATCATTACGAAGCCGAATTGGCCCTGCTAATTGGCGAAACGATTTCATACGGCGATCAAGATGTGCTAACAAAAATTGCCGGGGTTGGGCTCGCCCTCGATTTAACCTTACGTGATGTGCAGAGCGAGCTTAAAAGCAAAGGCCATCCTTGGGAGCGCGCCAAAGCTTATGATGGCAGCTGTCCAGTCACGCCATTTTACCCGCTGAAATCTCCGACTGAACTCGCTAGCACTGAATATAAGTATTGGCAGAATGGGGTATTAAAGCAGCATGGCAAAACTGAACTCATGCTATTTAACATCGAGCGTTTACTCACAGAAATCAGCGAAAGCTTTACCCTGAACCCCGGTGACATTGTGTTAACAGGGACACCAGAAGGAGTAGGAGTGTTAAATCATGGTGATGAGCTGCAATTGCAGTATCAGGAGCAAACGCCGATAAATGCTAGGGTTGTTCTGAGATAGACGCATTTACTTCAATCGTTTAGCAGTAACGTGTAAGCCCCACTGGTTGCAATTTAACCCTTTTTTTAATAGCTTTACTTTGTTTCTAAAAAAGAAAAAGGAAAATGGTAAGAAATGAAGGCATTATTAAAAGGCCTGCTAACTGTGTGTGCAATTGCTTTTAGTTCATTCGTTAGCGCGGATGCTTTCGGTGCGACAAAAGTTACCGTGAATAAGGCGGATATTACAAAGGAAGAAGTTCAGCTAGTTTGTCCTAACTATATCGAAGCTACGTTTTCGGCTGTGTATGACCAAGAGTTTATCAATGAAATTCGGTCAGAAATAAGAAGTAAAGCAGAACGAGAGATTGAAGATCCTGAAAGTTTTTTTAATTCGGCCGAGGTTAATCAAAGCAACTTTTCGCTGCGGTTTAACGATAGCAAATATGAGGGAAGTTGGAGACATATTGAACGAGTACTTGGTCCAGATTACTATGTCACCTATACAACTTTTTGGAACAACAACCTCTTGCAGGTTGATGTAAATCCAATACTCACTGTGATCGATGGCATTTCGCTTGATGCATATGGTTCAGCGGGTATTCTTTGGGAGGTAGATGAGTGCGCGTCAAAGCAGTTTCAAAAGCATTTGACCCCTAAAGCAAGTAAATCAAATCAAAAGTGCTATGTATCTTATTATCAAGACAACGGTGAGTTGCTTTTCACTGAGGGCGTAGCGTGCAAAGCGCGAAACTAGATTTTGCAAAAAGTGAGAAGTGACAAGCGGGTTGTCACTTCTTGAATAGCAAGCAATTACAAAGAAAAATCCATTGCATAGCTGACGTATGCTTTCATATCGTCATCGGCGTCTAAATCAGTTTTGATCACACCAAAAGTAAAGCCATCTTTGCTTAGGCTAAAACCATAATCCATATAGTTATCTTCTGAATACCACTCGGTCACTGTGTCACCGCTTGAGTGACCTAAATGTAAGCCAAGTTCAGTGTCATTGAATACGCTAAATGCGGCGTTCAGCTCAATATATAGCATGTCTTCTTCTGCAGTTGAGCCGCTTTGCGCATTACTTAGGTAGCTGATTTTCGCACTTAATACGTCATAGCTGACCTCGCCATAAAGTTCGCCAAAGTCGATGCTGCCTTCGGCATCTGGGTAAGCGTAATAGACATAGCCCACATCGTAGCCAATATCACCTGCAGAGCCACTAAAGCCCGCATAAAAATCCATCTCGTAGCTTTCTTTGCCACCAAAGTCGATATTTGATACCCAAGTGCCAGCGTAAAAACCTGAGTCGTTTCCATAATCAATGCCACCCGATACGGCTGCACCATCAGCGGTTTGCGTAATACCACGCCAGAAATAGTTTGAGCTTGCTGCAATGTTTGCGGTGACTTCAGCATAACTTGCAGTAGAAGTTGCGAGTAATAGTGAGCTAAGTAAGAGAGAGGTTGTCTTTTTCATCTTCATTCCTATGTGCGCTAAATTTTCCTAATCTTAAAAGCAATGCGTGCACCACTTTTCAGGCTGCATAGTAATGTAGTTTACCCTTTGATTATTAATGTTTTTTTATAACGAGTAGTTTTTGGTTAGAATTTTTATGCACAATATTAGTGCGATAAATGAGTGAATTGCACGATATTTGAACATACCGTGCAAATTTAGATAAATATTTCTATAAGAGGGTTGTGTAGAGCCAATTAACCTGAGCTTTGGTTAATTAACCGAAGATAGCGCGCATTAAACCGATGGTCTCGTCTACGCTGCGGCCTTTTTCAACCTCTGCGATGATTGAGTCACGCTTATCGCGAATATGCTCAGGAATACTCTCATCAGCAAGTGCGCGATCAACCAATACCTCTGCTGACTCTTTACCGCGACGAACGGTTTTAGTGCCACCACTGCGGCTACTACGTACAGGCTTATTTAATAACTTAATATAGTTAGAGTTATCAGCTGTGTCTTTGTCAGCATAATAGAAGAAACAAGGTAATAGTGCTTTGATGCTGGCGAGTTGCTCTTCTAATTCACCGTTTTCGGTCGTCATTGCAAACCAAGGCATAGTGCGGATGCTCATCACAACATCTGACCAATAACGCTCGAAGTCACGGTTATTTAAACGGCTAATACCCAATGCTTGGCAAAGCGCATCTAATCGATTGTTGCTAATAGGTGTGAACACATCTGGACGACGCATCGCTAATAGGCGTGTAGCAGGCGCAAGGGTTGGCTTTTCATCTGTGCCCGCAAATGCACTTAAGTAACCAATCATAAATGCTTGATAGTCTTGCTCGCTTACGTCACCTTCAGCTGGAATGTTCGCAAGGGCGTCATCAAACGCCCCTGGTAAATCTGCTAATAGCTGGTGGAACCCTTTCGCACTCTTAGTTGAAGCAAACCATTCAACATCGAAGTTGTACACGCTGGTATCTAAACTTGCAGCATGCTTACCCGTGAACGCTAAACGGTCTTCGGCGATCATCTCTTTTAATGGCGTGCTGCGCATTGGTGCTAGGTAGCTGGTTAGCTTTAACTGTTCTTCAAGGGCTAATACGTCTTTATGTTGCTCGATAAAGCCACAGATCACAGGCCAAGGTGCAATACGTAGCGTTTTAAGCTGTAAAAAGCTGATGGCAGAAATTAACAAATCTTGTAGTTTCTTAACCGTTGGAAGCTGGTGGTCGTCGAGTAAGTCGAAGTTGATGCGGTTTTTTGCAACATCTAATAACTCATAGCACCAACCCAAGAAGTCTTCTGGGTGGTTTTCTACTTTGACTGCCATCAGATTCAAACTTATATCGGTAGATTGCTTAAGAATGTTTTGGTAAATCTGACTTTCTTGTTCACCCAATGCCATTTTTGACGGGGAAATGAGCAGCTTTTTCATAGGGGTTGGTGTCTCCACGGGTTAAGTTATTAGGGGTTAATTTGCTAACCACATAAGTGTAGCAGAACTTGTGCTACACAAATGAGGGCGTGGATCATACCTAAGTGAGACGTGGATGCAATCGAAGAAACGCTTATTTATTGCAAGAGATAAGAAAACTCAGTATCTGCAGGAGCTTACAAGCTGAGTTTCTGGAGGCGAAATTAAAAGGCTAAAACCAAAGCTGCGCCAAGTATTGACCCTATCGCTGGTAACACAATGGCAAGGTGTGTTTCTATTTCATACTGTGTGTGTTTGGGCAAGGTAGCCCAGTACTCGGTTATTTGTTTTTTCATAGTCAGTGTCCTTCTTTAGCGTTAATCACTTGTCTCTAACTCAAAGAGTGACTCAACAGGTTGCTCAAAGTGGCGCGCAATCTTTAATGCAATCACCACCGAGGGGGTAAAGCGGCCCGTTTCTATGGTGCTAATGGTCTTGCGAGAAACACCAATTAAATCGGCTAACTCTTGTTGAGATAAATTGTTGAGCTTTCTTAATTCAGCAACCTTAACTTGCATAGTTGTTAGTCTCTATTTTGCCAAATTATCGATGCATCATAACTTAAGCTGGCAGTGGCCAAGTACACAAGTGACATTGTTTCATGAGTAAATGGAATGGCAATGGCATCTCCAATCACCCAAACTGCAAAAATGACACCGACAGTGCAATAAAAAGCATGGCGGCAAGCGTTATGATTCATTTGCTTTATAAACTCGTCCTGATAGCCGTCAGTGTATTTTTTTGAATTGAAGAACGCTTTAATTTTGTAAAAAACAGCTATGCCAACAAATAGCACCACAAAGCCGATATTGAAGAATTGTTGATTTTCACTGTCTTTGAACGCGTCAGTGATCACCATGAACATTAATACTGTGCCAAGTGCCAGCCAAAACCAACCACTTAATGTAATGTGCTTCTCTTCATTTTTAACTTCTAGGTTTGTCATGCCATGGTTTCCTTCGTAATGTAACCTACGGGTATCAATGTAACCTGTAGGTATCATAAGGTCAACGTTTTTTTGTAACCTCTAGGTATCATGCTAATTTCATTGGCTTTGTGTGCAGATTTTTTTCGTCTCAGCCGTTATGATTAGTAACATCAATTGCAAATGTAAGGAAAAGCAATGAATCGCTTTGTAAAAATCATTGGTGGTGTGGTTGTTGTGGCCGTTGGTGCTGTGGTTGCGGCGCCATTTTTGATCCCAACCGACACCATTATTCAGCAGGTTTCAGAACAAGTCGAAAATACCACAGGTCGTAAACTCAGCATTGCCGGCGAAAGCCAGCTAACGGTGTTTCCAAGCCTGAGTATAGAACTGAACGACGTTGCTTTTGCCAATATGGCCTCGGGTAGTGCTGAAAATATGGTAAGTATGGAACAGCTTGCCGTACATATTCCTTGGTTGTCATTATTAAGTGGTGAAGCCAAGTTAGAGCGTTTTGTGATCCGCAATCCAAACATCTTGCTAGAAACAGACAAACAAGGCAAAGCGAACTGGCAGATCATGCCAACCACTGCTGCTGCGCCAACAGCTCAAACGAATGAAGCCGCCGCTGGCCCAGTAAAATTACCTAAAGGGTTCGATGTCAGCTTAGGTGAAGTGGCGATTTACGGGGGGCAACTGACTTATCTTGATGGCGTGACTGGCGCAAAACAGCAAGTGAGTGACTTTGAATTAATTGTAGCGCTGCCTTCTTTATTCAAGCCGCTCGATGTGAAAGGGGGGTTAACCTACCAACAACAGCGTTTTGAATTAAATACCCAAGTCGACACGCCAGCAAAAGCCATTGAAGGGCAAACCTTTAATGTCACACAAACTTTAGCGTCAGCGTTATTAGATCTTGAATTTAGTGGTGCCATTGCTCAGCAAGGCAAAGACATTAAAGGTAGTTTGAAACTGGCAGGCGATTCAGTAAAAGCCATTTCTCAATGGCAGGGCATTGACCTCAAAGCCAAAGACAATGCTTTTAACCAGTTTAGTGTCGCTGGTGAGATGCACCTAGCTGGAGAGACTTTTAAGCTGAGCGCATTCGAAGCCAAACTCGATGCACTGAAAATTAAAGGGCAAAGCCAAATTGATTTAGGCGCGCGTTTAAATGTCATGGCCGACATTGATCTGGGCATGTTAGACCTCAACCCATACCTGCCGGAAAGTCCAGAAAAACCAGCCGAACCTGCACAGCCTGCAGAACCAGGTGAGCCACAGCCAATTGTATGGGATGACACTCCAATTGATTTATCGGGTCTAAATGCTTTAGACGCCGACATTAAAGTGCGTTCAACGGGCCTCATTGCCAAAGAGATCAAACTGGGTGAAAACCAATTCTCAGTTAATCTAAAAGACGGTAAAGCACGTTTAGGCTTAGATAAATTCAACGCTTACGAAGGTAAAGGGCAGGGTAAAGTGGTGGTGAATGCCAAGCGTGCCCCTTATCAGATCAATACCGATTTCAGTTTAACCGATATCAACGCCGAACCATTACTGACTGACGCGGTAGGGTTTGACAAGGTATTAGGTAAAGGCAGCATCAGCTGGGCGCTGAACACCCAAGGTCAAAGTCAGAATCAGTTTGTGTCGGCATTAGCTGGTAATCTGGCGTTTAGTTTTATCGATGGTGGCGTAAAAGGGGCTAATATCGCAGAGATGATGCGCAAAGGCAGCGAAATGCTCAAAGGTGACTTCTCATCATTAAAAGAGGGTTTAAACGCCGATTTCGATCCAAATCAGAAAACCGATTTCTCGGCACTGACAGGCACCTTTACCTTTAAAAATGGTATCGGCACCAATACCGACCTAAACCTTGCCAGCCCACTGTTACGAATTACGGGCAGCGGTGAGGTCGATTTACCTAAGACTTATGTGAATTACCGCCTAGTGACGGGTTTGGTTGACACCATTGAAGGTCAAGCAAGTAGCGATGACAGCACCGGCTTTAAAGTACCGCTGCGTATTAAAGGCCCATTCCACAAGGTCGATTACAAACTCGACTTTGGCAGTGCGGCAAAAGACAAAGCCAAAGAAGAAGCGAAAGAGAAAGTAAAAGATAAGCTGAAAGACAAATTAAAAGGCTTCTTTGGTTAACAGCTTTGTGTTCGAACAAGCAAAAGCCAGTGCCGCAATGCACTGGCTTTTTTGTTTAGCATAAAAAGAGTACTCCATTGCAGCTGTGAATGTTGCTCATTCCACCTTGCGCAAAAATAACCTTGCTTCGCAACGTGTATTTTGCACTCTTGGTAGCAGCGAATTTACTTCGCGTCTTGTTTTGGGAAAGGAGAGATGTGCAGGGTTAATAAACCCGACATAAAGTCGGTGCTACCGAATGTGTATTTTAAATTGTCGCCATAGATGATGTAAAAACGATAGATTGAGTACTCCATTGCAGCTGTAAATGTTGCTCATTCCACCTTGCGCAAAAATAACCTTGCTTCGCAACGTGTATTTTGCACCCTTGGTAGCAGCGAATTTACTTCGCGACTTGTTTTGGGAAAGAGTGTGCTTTAGCACAACACTGTTTTTAAATTGTCGTCATAAGTGACGTAAAAACGATAGATTGAGTACCCCATTGCAGCCGTTAATATTGCTCATTTCACCTTGCGCAAAAATAACCTTGCTTCGCAACGTGTATTTTGCACGACAAGTCGGTGCTACCGAATGTGTCTTTTAAATTGTCGTGATAAATGGCGTAAAAACGATAGATTGAGTACCCCATTGCAGCTGTGAATGTTGCTCATTTCACCTTGCGCAAAAATAACCTTGCTTCGCAACGTGTATTTTGCACGGTAAGCCCGTGTAATCGGGTGTAATCTCAAGTAGTTGTTTTCAATAATTGTCTGTGTTCTTATGGGCTTAGTACTTCTAAAGGACATTACTATGACGCAACAATTAACGTATACCGTTAAACCAAGCCGTGACGACACGCCTTGGGTTATTTTAGACACAGACGGCAACCCTGCCGATAATGTATCGGTCGATCTTGCACAGTTCCCAGAAGATGAGCCGGTAAACCTTGTGTATGTGCTAACTCAGTCAAGCATAGACAAAGGTTTCCGCTTTGCTGGCAACGGCACCTTGTTCACTGATGCCCGTGATAACTTTAACTATCAGCTTAGCAGCGAAGTATTCAATGGCGGCACTTCTTTAGTCGTGACGGTAATGAATATTGAACCTGATGCCAGTATTCCAGCTGATGTGATCAAAGAGTTAGTGAAGTCTAAGAACAAAGACAAGGTGTTCTCTAAAGTTGAGCTTGAAGCCAATACCAATTACGAGATTGACTTTAGATTACTTGCAGAGAAAGAGGGTAAAAAAGGTAAACTTTATATTTCTCAAGACCCAAGAGTGATAATCGGTGGCACTCCGCCATAGGGAAATAATTCCCACATTATCATGTTTAATAGGTGCATAACGTATTTATACTTATAGCACCTATTATCGCTGACAATTGCTTTTCATTCTTACACAAGGGTTTAAACCAAGGAAGAGCAAAAAATGTCTTACTCCAACCTTCTTGTATGCTCTTTTCAATAGCCAGCATGGCTGATTGGTTTTCTCCAAGTTCGGTTAAAACCATAGCTTTGATGAATAGCAAATCATAGACATTTTCATTTTCAGCTTCTATTTTATTAATTTGCCTTAACGCTTCCACTGCATTTCCAGTATGGGCAAGTGCTTGTATACGTAACATCAATTCATCAAGGTTTGTAGCATTCTGTGTTTGTTTGATTAATTGCTCGTATAAAAGTTTTGCCTTACTTTTCTGGCCTAAATATGAATAACTGTCGGCTAAATTAAGGGTGAAATTCAAATTGGTGGTACTAAGTTGAAAAGCTTGTTTTGCATTTAGGTTTGAAAGCTCGAACTCGCCAGTTAAAGAGTATGCAATGGCTAAGTTTGATAAAATAACAGCATCATTTGGTGTATTTTTTAACAAATCTGTATATGCCTTAATAGCTGCTTTTGCTTCTCCATTAACTAATGATAAATCAGCATATGCTTTGATCGCCCAAAAGTCATTTTCTGCAGCTTTTATGACTAGGTTTAAGTATTTTGTTGCTTCCTTATAATTACCATTTAGCAAATGGATAATGGCAGCATTACGAGTAATTTGAAGTGATGGTTTCAGCTGGTACGCCTTGAGAATATTGTCTAGCGCTTGAGTGTATGCACCTTTATTACGGTAAAGGCTTGCTTTCACACTATATAATTCATACGTGTCTATGTCTGTTTCTGTAAGTTCTACAGTTAGTGACTCTGCTTTTTTCCAGTCTTTAATAGCCTGATAAGCTTCAACACTGTCAATCAGAAAGTTATGACTACTTTTATAGGTCTCAGGAGCTTGTTCTAAAATGTCTAACAAATCCCAAATGACATTATTGTTTTGTTGAATACGATGCTCTTCAACTGCCACCTTCCTGTAAAACCGATATAACGGCATAAAATTCGGCTCTTGGCGGATCAGCGACTTCACTTCAGTCAGTGTCACCGCAATGTCTTGCGAGCCGCTTTGAAATGCTTCAACCTGCGCTACATATTTCTCGTAAAACGCATTGCTATAGGTTTGGCTGGTAAAGCGCTTGTCGAATAATGCCTCAATATTCACCAAGCTATTGTGATAGGCCTCAGAAAAGCTTTCGGTATCGACACTATAGCGGGTGGTATCGAGCAAAGTGGCTGTGTGTGCATCAATGGCATTAAGTGTGACTTCACACAATGAATTACGACAGTTAAATACCGATTCAAGCAGCACGTCGGCGCCAAGGGCTTTGCCGATGTCAGTTTGCGATGCTTGTTCACCCATGAGTTTAAGGGTGCTGGTTACTTCTGAGTTCGATACCTGCAAGCTTGAGGTGTCTTGCAAAATAAAGTTACTGATGGCGTCTTCAAGCCCCAAGGTGGCAATGCGTTGTTGGGTATCGGTTAATTCTGTTTGTCCGTCGAAGGTAATGGGCAGGGCAGCAATATAACTTTTTGGTTGATTACTTTGCCAAAACCAATAACCGGCGCAGATAAGGCAAACAGCAAACAAAAACGACATGGCAGCGCCATATTTTTGCCAGAAGCTTGGTTTTGCGCTAAGTACAGATTCAGAAGGTGCGGGTACTTGTAGGTCTACTGCATCAATATCTTGTGTGTCATCGCATTGTGCATAACCAATATTTTGCTGTAATTGCTTTAACTGACTAATGACTTGGTGAAAGCTATTTGGGCGCGCTGCTTTGTCGAATGCCAATAGCGAATTGATTAGGGCACCAAGCTGCGTAGGTATGTCGAGTAATTTGCTTGCATCACTTTGACAAGGAACATGCTTGATTTGCTCAGCAATGGCATCGGGCGCGGCGTCTTTGGCTTGGGCTAAATAAGGATGCTCATTTGTAAACAGCTGATAGGCCAGTAAGCCAAACGCGAATAAGTCGGCACGCTGATCTAACGGCTGCTTATTTAACTGCTCTGGTGACATTGCCGTTAAGCTACCAAAGCTTGAATGGTGACTGCGTTGCTCATCACCGAGTTGGGCAATGCCAAAGTCAGCGATTTTCGCCACACCTTGGGCGTTGATTAAAATGTTATCGGCTTTTAAATCAAGGTGCAGAATGTCGTTTTTGTGCGCTTCTGATAAGCCTTGGGCTATATCAACTAATAACTGTAACTTTTGCTCAGACTCGAGATGACGGGTTTTTAAAAAATGTTTAAGCGTAGCGCCTTGTACATATTCCATTTCGATGGCGAGCTGGGTGTCACTTTCGTGCACTTTATATACTTGCACAATATTTGGGTGATTAACGCGGGCCAGTATTTTCGCTTCGTTCAAAGCCTGCTGTTTATCTACTTTATTTACGTCGAGCACTTTTACCGCAACATGACGCTCTAACTTTGCATCCACGGCCAAAAAAACACGGCTCATGCCGCCTTGTCCTAATGGGGTGATTTGTTGGTAAAATTGCTCGAGTTGTATCACGATAAAATGCTTTATTATTAGTTCTAGAGTTAGTGTATCGGTTCGAGTTTGAGAATTCGAACTATTTACGATAGAAAAACATGAAATAGATTAAATAAACGACGATTTTATTTTATCACCGCTATTTTTACTTGTTTGTTATTTAATCAGTTGAAGTTGTTTTAGTTTTTGCGCTTGAAAAACTAACTGCTTGTCTCCATATCAGAAATGCAATCTAGAAAACTTGGTGGAATAGCACAATTAATTAAAAATTGAACTATCCATCCCTCATGTTTATTGCTACAATTGCCCGCCCTTGAAAGACGAACTCCACGTTTTTTGAGTGATTAACAATCTAACTGCTTCATATTTATACAAATTTGAAGCGAAGTTTAACTACACCGGAGCATCAAAAATGATCCAAATGCAAACTCAGCTGGACGTTGCTGATAACAGCGGCGCTCGCAAAGTGCAGTGTATTAAAGTCCTTGGTGGTTCGCACCGTCGCTACGCGGCAGTTGGTGACATCATTAAAGTTTCTGTTAAAGAAGCAATTCCTCGCGGTAAAGTGAAGAAAGGTGATGTTAAAAACGCAGTAGTTGTGCGTACTAAAAAAGGCGTTCGTCGTCCAGACGGCTCTTTAATCCGTTTCGATAGCAATGCGGCTGTTATCTTAAATGATAACCTACAGCCAATTGGTACTCGTATCTTCGGCCCTGTGACTCGTGAACTACGTAACGACAAGTTCATGAAGATCGTTTCACTAGCACCAGAAGTACTATAAGGAGTCGATCATGGCAGCAAAAATCCGTCGTGATGACGAAGTAATCGTACTAGCCGGTAAAGACAAAGGTAAGCGCGGTAAAGTGCTTTCAGTTGTTACTGAAACTGGTCGTGTTTTCGTTGAAGGTGTAAACCTTATCAAGAAGCACCAAAAACCAGTTCCTCAGCTTCAACAAGCTGGCGGTATCATTGAAAAAGAAGCATCAATCGACGCTTCTAACGTAGCGATCTTCAATGCCGAAACTGGCAAGGCTGATCGTGTAGGTTTTAGATTTGAAGACGGCAAAAAAGTTCGTTTCTTTAAGTCTAACGGAAAAGCTATTTAATTAGTTGGAGTAGACGATGGCGAAACTGCATGAAGTTTACAAAGACAAAGTAGTAAAAGAACTTTTTGAAAAGTTCGGTTACAGCTCTGTCATGCAAGTCCCTCAGATCGAAAAGATCACACTTAACATGGGTGTGGGCGAAGCCCTAGCTGACAAGAAGATCCTTGAGAACGCTGTACGCGACCTTGAGTCAATCTCTGGTCAGAAGCCTCTAGTGACTAAAGCTCGTAAATCAGTTGCTGGCTTTAAGATCCGTGAAGGTTACCCAATCGGCTGTAAAGTAACCCTACGCGGCGAGCGTATGTGGGATTTCCTAGAGCGTTTAGTCTCTATCGCGATGCCACGTATTCGTGACTTCCGCGGTGTTAGCGCAAAGTCTTTTGACGGTCGCGGTAACTACTCTATGGGCGTACGTGAGCAAATCATCTTCCCAGAAATTGATTATGATAAAGTAGACCGCGTTCGCGGTATGGATATCACGATCACTACTTCTGCGAAAACAGATGATGAAGGCCGTGCGTTATTAGAAGCGTTCAACTTCCCATTCAAAAAGTAAGGGTAGGGTTATGGCAAAGAATTCAATGAAAGCGCGCGAAGCAAAGCGCACTAAATTAGTTGCTCAGTACGCTGAAAAGCGCGCTGCACTAAAAGCAATCATCAGCGATGTTAACGCATCTGAAGATGATCGTTGGGACGCGGTATTAAAGCTTCAGTCTTTACCGCGTGATTCAAGCCCTGCACGTCAACGTAATCGTTGTAACATCACGGGCCGCCCACATGGTTTCCTTCGCAAGTTCGGCATGAGCCGTATCAAAGTTCGCGAAGCTGCTATGCGCGGTGAAATTCCTGGCCTTAAAAAGGCTTCTTGGTAATAGAATCACGGGAGTAAGACATGAGCTTGCAAGATCCTATTGCGGATTTATTCACACGTATCCGTAACGGTCAGTCTGCGAAGAAGGTATCAGTTTCAATGCCAACTTCAAAGCTGAAAGTAGCAGTTGCTAAAGTACTAAAAGAAGAAGGTTACATCACTGACTTCGCAGTAGCTGGCGACGCAAAACCAGAATTGACTATCGAACTTAAGTACTTCGAAGGCAAAGCTGTAATCGAAAATATCCAGCGTGTTAGCCGCCCTGGTCTACGTATCTATAAGAAACGTGACGACTTACCAAAGGTAATGGGTGGTTTAGGTATCGCTATCGTATCAACTTCTAAAGGCTTAATGACTGACCGTGCTGCACGTAGTGCTGGTATTGGCGGTGAGATCATTGGCTTTGTAGCTTAATCGGAGGGGAACTATGTCTCGTATAGCGAAGGCTCCTATTGCAGTTCCTGCCGGTGTTGAAGTTACACTAGCTGGCCAGGAAATCAAAGTTAAAGGCAAAAACGGCGAATTAACTCGTGTAGTTAACGATGCTGTTGAAGTTGCTTTAAACGACAACGTTATCACTACTGCACCACGTGACGTAGCAAATGCTTGGGCTCAAGCTGGTACTGCACGTGCACTGATCAACAACATGATCCAAGGTGTTAACGAAGGTTTCGAGAAAAAGCTTCAATTAGTAGGTGTTGGTTACCGTGCTGCAGTTAAGGGTAAAGTATTAGACTTAACTCTTGGCTTCTCACACCCAGTGAACTTCGAGATCCCAGCGGGTATCACAATCGAAGCTCCTAGCCA
Source organism: Pseudoalteromonas sp. NFXS53 (assembly GCF_056629255.1). Classification (NCBI taxonomy): domain Bacteria; kingdom Pseudomonadati; phylum Pseudomonadota; class Gammaproteobacteria; order Alteromonadales; family Pseudoalteromonadaceae; genus Pseudoalteromonas; species Pseudoalteromonas sp. NFXS53. Next base: position 33,149 of record NZ_JBWVBR010000017.1, read on the forward strand.
AACTGAACTAGTAGTTAAAGGCGCTGACAAACAATTAGTTGGTCAAACTGCTGCTAACATCCGCGCATACCGTGAGCCAGAGCCTTATAAAGGTAAAGGTGTACGTTACGCTGATGAGCACGTGCGTCGTAAAGAAGCTAAGAAGAAGTAAGGTAAGACGATGGATAAGAAAACAGCTCGTCTACGTCGTGCTAAGCGCACTCGTAGAAATTTTATTGAACAAGGCACAACGCGTCTTGTTATCCACCGCACGCCACGTCACATTTACGCTCAGCTAGTAAACGCTGAAGGTACTGTGCTGGCTGCTGCTTCTACTGTTGAGAAAGCAATTGCAGAAGCCCTAACAGGCACTAGCAACATCGCTGCAGCACAAGCTGTAGGTAAAGCAATTGCTGAGCGCGCTGCAGACAAAGGCATTGAAAAACTTGCTTTTGACCGTAGTGGCTTTAAATATCACGGCCGTGTGAAGGCGCTTGCTGATGCAGCGCGTGAAGCTGGCTTGCAATTCTAGGAGTAGACAATGGCTAACGTAGAAGCAAAAGCACAACAGCCAGAATTAGCTGAAAAGCTAATCGCGGTAAACCGTGTGTCTAAGGTAGTTAAAGGTGGTCGTATCTTTAGCTTCACTGCACTAACAGTAGTTGGTGATGGCGCAGGTAAAGTAGGTTTTGGTTACGGTAAAGCACGTGAAGTTCCAGCTGCGATTCAAAAAGCAATGGAAAAAGCACGTCGTAACATGATCACTGTTGACCTAAATGGCAACACGCTACAGCACCCAATCAAGGGTCGCCACGCGGGTTCTAAAGTATACATGCAGCCAGCATCTGAAGGTACAGGTATCATCGCAGGTGGTGCGATGCGTGCAGTACTAGAAGTAACTGGTGTACAGAACGTACTTTCGAAAGCATACGGTTCAACTAACCCAATCAACATCGTTCGCGCTACAGTAGCTGCTCTTGAGAACATGAACTCTCCAGAGAAGATCGCTGCTAAGCGTGGTCTAACTGTTGACCAAATTCAGGGGTAATTAACCATGGCAAATACTGTAAAAGTTACTCAAGTAAAGAGCTCTATCGGTCGTTTACCGAAGCATAAAGCAACTTTACGTGGCCTTGGTTTACGTCGTATCAACCACACTGTTGAATTAGAAGATACAGCATGTGTACGTGGTATGATCAACCAAGTTTCTTACATGGTTAAGGTAGAGGGCTAATTCGATGCGTTTGAATACTCTTTCTCCTGCTGCAGGTTCTAAGTCTGCTGGTAAACGTGTTGGTCGTGGTATCGGTTCTGGTCTAGGTAAAACTGGCGGCCGTGGTCACAAAGGTCAAAAATCACGTTCTGGCGGTAAAGTTCGCGTTGGTTTCGAAGGCGGTCAAATGCCTATGCAACGTCGTCTACCGAAGTTCGGTTTCACTTCACGTAAATCTCTAGTATCTACTGAAGTTAACCTATACGAAATCGCTAAAGTTGAAGGCGATGTGGTAGATCTGAACGCGTTACAAGCAGCTGGTCTAGTTAAAAAGAACATCCAGTTCGTTAAAGTAGTTAAATCTGGCGAAGTTTCACGCGCTGTTACTGTTAAAGGCATGAAAGTGTCTAAAGGTGCACGCGAAGCTATTGAAGCTGCCGGAGGCAAGGTAGAAGACTAAGGAAGTACACAATGGCTAAACCAGGTCAAGATATGCAAAGTGCACAAAGTGGCTTAGCGGAATTAAAGCGCCGTTTACTATTTGTATTAGGTGCAATTATTATTTACCGTTTAGGTTCTTTCGTGCCGATCCCTGGGATTGACGCCGCTGTACTTGCCGAGTTCTTCGAGCAACAAAAGGGCACCATTGTTGAGATGTTCAACATGTTCAGTGGTGGTGCGCTTGAGCGTGCTTCGGTATTAGCGCTGGGTATTATGCCTTATATCTCAGCTTCGATTATTATGCAGCTATTAACGCACATACATCCTGCGATGATAGAGCTTAAGAAAGAAGGTGAGCAAGGTCGTAAGAAAATCAGCCAATATACTCGATATGGTACGCTCGTGCTTGCTACATTCCAGTCGATTGGTATCGCCACTGGCTTACCAAGTATGATGGACGGGTTAGTTGTTAACCCAGGTCCTGGTTTCTATTTCACCGCTGTGGTGAGCTTAGTAACTGGTACTATGTTCCTTATGTGGCTGGGTGAACAAATTACAGAGCGTGGTATCGGTAACGGTATCTCAGTTCTAATATTTGTTGGTATCGTAGCTAACCTGCCGTCTGCTGTTGGCTCGACAGCCGAAATGGCGCGCCAAGGCGATTTGAATGTTTTTGTACTGCTAATGATTGCGGTAATCGTATTCGCTGTAACTTATCTTGTTGTGTTCTTTGAGCGTGGTCAACGTCGTATCGTTGTTAACTATGCAAAGCGTCAACAAGGTCGTCAGGTATTTGCTGCTCAAAGCACGCACTTACCATTAAAAGTTAATATGGCGGGTGTTATTCCACCAATCTTTGCTAGCAGTATCATTTTGTTCCCTGGTACAATTGCAAGCTGGTTCGGCCAAGGTGAAGGTCCGGTCGCTGATGTGCTTCAAGCTATCTCTGCAGTGTTGACTCCTGGTCAGCCTCTGTATGCGATGGTATTAGCTGCGGCTATTATCTTCTTCTGCTTCTTCTACACTGCGTTGGTATTTAACCCGCGTGAGACAGCAGATAACCTTAAAAAGTCTGGCGCTTTTATTCCAGGCATTCGTCCGGGTGAACAGACATCAAAATACATTGATAAAGTGATGACACGCTTAACCCTTGCGGGCGCGTTGTATATAACCTTTATCTGTCTAGTGCCCGAGTTTATGACTATGGCGTGGCAAACGCCATTCTACTTCGGCGGTACATCAATCTTGATTATCGTTGTAGTAATCATGGACTTTATGGCACAAGTACAGACTCATATGATGTCTCATCAGTATGATTCTGTGCTGAAAAAAGCAAACCTTAAGGGCTACGGTCGTTAAGGCTAGTTTACGGAGTTGAGCAATGAAAGTACGTGCTTCCGTTAAGAAAATTTGCCGTAACTGTAAAGTAATCAAGCGTGCAGGCGTTGTACGTGTGATTTGCAGTGAGCCAAAGCACAAGCAAAGGCAAGGCTAATAAAAGTCATGCAGGCTAAGTAATATTACTTAGCCTGTTTCATTGGTAAAACTTGAATATCGGCTGGGTATCCTATACGGGCTTTCCAGCAAGATGATGATCAAGTTTAATTATAGGAGATATGTTAGTGGCCCGTATCGCAGGCATTAACGTTCCTGATCATAAGCATGCTGTTATCGGTTTAACAAGCATCTATGGTGTAGGTAAAACTCGCGCTAAGGCGATCTTAGCAGCGACTGGTATCGCCGAAACTACTAAAATCGGTGATCTTTCTGACGAAACACTTGACGTACTTCGTGAAGAAGTAGGTAAGTACACTGTTGAAGGTGACCTTCGTCGTGAAGTTACACTAAACATCAAGCGCCTAATGGACCTTGGTTGTTTCCGTGGCTTACGTCATCGTCGTTCGCTACCACTACGTGGTCAGCGTACTAAGACTAACGCGCGTACTCGTAAGGGTCCACGCAAGCCTATCAAGAAATAAGGTGGGGTAAGTTATGGCTAAAGCACCAATTCGTCGTAAAAAGGTCAAAAAGCAAGTTGCTGATGGTATGGCACACGTTCATGCATCATTCAACAACACTATTGTGACCATCACTGACCGTCAAGGTAATGCTCTTTCTTGGGCGACTGCAGGTGGTTCTGGTTTCCGTGGTTCTCGTAAGTCTACTCCGTTCGCTGCACAGGTTGCTGCTGAGCGCGCAGGTACTGCTGCACAAGAGTACGGTCTTAAGAACCTAGAAGTATTCATCAAGGGCCCAGGTCCAGGTCGTGAATCTTCAGTTCGTGCATTAAATGCACTTGGTTACCGTATCACAAACATCACTGACGTGACGCCAATCCCTCATAATGGTTGTCGTCCACCGAAGAAACGTCGCGTATAACAATAGGTTAGGAGAAAGAACATGGCAAGATATTTGGGCCCTAAGCTCAAGCTAAGTCGTCGTGAAGGTACTGACCTGTTCCTTAAGAGCGGCGTTAGAGCAATCGACTCTAAGTGTAAGCTTGAAACAGCACCTGGTCAGCACGGTGCTCGTAAAGGTCGTCTATCTGATTACGGTCTACAATTACGTGAAAAGCAAAAAGTTCGTCGTATTTACGGTGTACTAGAAAAGCAATTCCGTAACTACTATAAAGAAGCTGCTCGCCTTAAAGGTAACACAGGTGAAAACCTACTACAGCTTCTAGAGCAACGTTTAGACAATGTTGTATATCGCATGGGTTTTGCAAGCACACGTGCTGAAGCACGTCAGCTAGTTAGCCACAAAGCGATTATGGTTAATGGTACTGTTGTTAATATCCCTTCTTTCGTAGTTACTCCTGAAGATGTAGTAGTAATTCGTGAGAAGTCTAAAAAGCAAGCGCGTATCATCGCTGCTCTAGAGTTGGCTGAGCAACGTGAAAAGCCAACTTGGATTGAAGTTGACGGTAAGAAAATGGAAGGTAGCTTCAAGCGCCTACCAGAGCGTTCTGATCTGTCTGCGGACATTAACGAACAACTAATCGTCGAACTTTACTCGAAGTAAAGTTAAGAGTTAAGAGAGGATAAAATGCAGGGTTCTGTAACCGAATTCCTAAAGCCAAGGTTAGTCGATATCGACGCTATCAACCCATCACGTTCTAAAGTTGTTTTAGAACCACTTGAGCGTGGTTTTGGTCACACTTTGGGTAATGCTTTACGTCGTATTCTTCTGTCATCTATGCCAGGTTGTGCAGTGACTGAAGTTGAAATTGACGGTGTATTACACGAGTACAGCGCGAAAGAAGGCGTTCAAGAAGACATCATTGAAATTTTGTTAAACCTTAAAGGCTTAGCAGTATCTCTAGAAGGTAAAGATGAAGTTTTCCTTACCCTGACTAAATCTGGTGTAGGCCCTGTGACTGCGGCAGATATTCAACATGATGGCGATGTAACAATTGCTAATCCTGAGCACGTGATTTGTCACCTAACGGCTGACAATAGCGAGATCAGCATGCGTATTCGTGTTGAGCGTGGTCGTGGTTATGTACCGGCGTCAAGTCGTTTATCCTCTGATGACGATGAGCGTCCAATCGGTCGTTTGTTGCTTGATGCATCATTCAGCCCGGTTGAGCGTATTGCGTACTCGGTTGAGTCAGCACGTGTTGAACAGCGTACAGACTTAGATAAACTAATCATCGATATGGAAACGAACGGCACACTAGATCCTGAAGAAGCGATCCGTCGTGCGTCGACTATCCTAGCTGAACAGCTTGAAGCATTCGTAGATTTACGTGATGTTTCTGAGCCAGAAGCGAAAGAAGAGAAGCCGGAGTTTGATCCGATTCTACTTCGTCCTGTTGATGACTTAGAGCTAACTGTACGTTCAGCGAACTGTCTGAAAGCCGAGCAAATTCAATATATCGGTGATCTGGTACAGCGTACTGAGGTTGAGCTTCTTAAGACGCCTAACCTTGGTAAAAAGTCTCTAACAGAGATCAAAGACGTGCTAGCTTCACGTGGTCTTTCTCTAGGTATGCGCCTAGAAAACTGGCCACCTGCAAGTCTAGCTGAATAATCAGATTACTATATTAGTTTAGTTAGAAGGATAGGGTCATGCGCCATCGTAAGAGTGGTCGTCAATTAAACCGTAACAGCAGCCATCGCAAAGCGATGTTCAGCAACATGGCTGGTTCTTTGGTGAAGCACGAAATCATCAAAACAACTTTGCCTAAAGCGAAAGAGTTGCGCCGTGTAATTGAACCTTTAATCACACTGGCTAAGACTGACAGCGTAGCAAACCGTCGTTTAGCGTTTGCTCGCACGCGTGATAATGAAGTTGTTGGTAAGTTATTCAGCGAACTAGGTCCTCGTTTTTCAGAGCGTCCTGGTGGCTACACTCGTATTCTTAAGTGTGGTTTCCGTGCTGGTGATAACGCACCAATGGCTTACATTGAGCTTCTAGACCGTCCAGTTGCGGAAGAAACTCAAGAAGACGCACAGTCTGCAGAGTAAGTCTTTATAAGACATGAAAAGGCCGGGCATTAGCTCGGCCTTTTTGTTTTTAAGTACACCTATTTCAATCTCAGTTTCAGTAGAAGCCACAAAATAACCCCCAAACTAATATTTTCATTTTCAACCCCGTCCGATATCTATTAATTGAGCCTTCCTTTGGTGTTCAAGTTTCCCGATTACTAAAAACTAAGTTTGATTAACTGATTAACTGATTAACTGATTAACTGATTAACTGATTAACTGATTAACTGATTAACTGATTAACTCGGTCAAAGAATGTTGGTGCTGAAAGTAGACATGATGCTAGGTGAAGTATCACTGGTAGGCTATGACCTATTAAATTGGTCGTGATAATAGTAAAAGAAAAGCCGCATTTAAAAGCGGCTTTTAGAGTCTTTATATCAACTACTGTGTTCATGTATGGATTGCCAAATACTTGCTGGCAATAACTCAGTAAGGTGCGATTGTAAATTAGCTATGGCCTCTTGGGCATGGATGGTGTTTTGCTCACAAATACTGATATAGTTTTGCTCCTTTAACCCAGATATCAGATTGGTAAGCACCTTCTTATCAAAGAACTCTGGGCTTTTTATGCCATGTAAAGTACCTAAGCGTTTGGCTAACACTTCACAATCCGCTTCAAGCTGCTGGCGCTTAATCGCATCTGAATTGATGATCTGCGTCGTCGTAATTGCATAACGTTCAAGGGTTAGATGCATCACGTTACCAAGCATTTCTAATTGAGCTTGCGCTTGCTTGTCGGCAGTGATCTTGATGACGCCATTATCCGTGCTGATCAGATTCTGTTGTTCAAAGCAGTTTAAGATATTCGCGATATAGTCCTCAGACAGTTTTGTTAAAAACCATTCTTTCGCAAACAGTGGATACAATGCATTCACTGTCTCATTTGCAGACTCAATAGAGACTTCTGTTTTTTGATAAATTAGCTGTGCAAGTATACTTGGTACAGCAAAAAGGTGAATGATGTTATTTCTATAGTAATTAAATAGTGTGCGCTCTTTCTCTTTAATAGAGATAATTTCGCCCATTTCATCAGTTAACACATCAAACTTATTTAACTTTAAAGCATGCTCTAGTAATGATTGTGCACCATCTGAAGGAAGCGTGACTTGATCGTTATATTTTGCTTGCTGCTGAAGTGCTAAATAAAAATCCAGTTGCTTTAGTAGCTTTGGTTTGCTTAAAGCAAATTGATTGCGACTCAGTAAAGTTGTGGCGAGTAAGTTAACAGCATTTAGTGCGGCGGCGCTGTTTATATTGGTCATGATGTCTTGTGCCACATTTGCAACTTGGGTATTAAGCCATTGTGGCTTCGCACTATCATCGCCAATATGCGCACGCCAATCAGGTTGATGTTCATTTAGGTATTGTTGAAGTGCGATTGGTTCACCGAAGTTCAGATAGCCGCGACCATAGTTTTTGAGATTTTTTATCGCTTTGAAAACTGCGAAGATGGATTCGTTCTTTTTGTCATTACCTGCGAGCTCTTTCAGGTAAGTATTGATCTCCATGACATGCTCATAGCCAATATAAACTGGCACAATAGAGATTGGTCTTTCAATACCACGAAGCATAGCTTGCATGGTCATCGCTAACATACCTGTTTTAGGTGGTAATAGACGACCTGTTCTACTGCGGCCACCTTCAGTATAAAACTTAACCGAGTAGCCCTTCATAAAGAGCTGGCTTAAGTACTCTTTGAAAATGGCTGAGTAAAGTTTATTTCCGGCAAATGAGCGGCGAATAAAGAAAGCACCAGAGCGACGGAAGATCCCTCCTGCAGGGAAGAAGTTTAAATTCACTCCAGCTGCGATATGTGGAGGCACTAGCCCTTGGTGATAGATAACATAAGTCAGTAACAGGTAATCCATGTGGCTGCGGTGACAAGGCACATATATAATTTCGTGGCCTTTATTGGTTAGCTCATGAACACGCTCTGCGTATTTTACTTCGATGCCATTATAAAGCTTGTTCCACAACCAAGTTAAAATACGGTCACCGACTCGGATCATAGCATCAGAGTAGTTGGCAGCAATCTCCTCAAGTAATTCTTTCGCTTTTAACTTAGCTTCTTGATGACTTAACCCCTTTGCTTTCGCTTCGTCTGCAATCGCCTTCTTAATACTTGGTGATGCAAGTAAGCCCGAGAACAGTGCTTCTCTTGATGGTAACTTGGGACCTGTTGCAGCCAATTTTTGACGTTTGAAGTGTACGCGTGCCACGCGAAGTAATTTGTGTGGCAGTTCTTCAACATCCGCTTTATCCGTCATCAACTGATTGAGTTCAATGGGTTGACTAAAACGCACAAGATTATCTCTACCCGAGAACAGCAAAACAAAAAACTTTCGTAACCAGCTCGGGGTCATTGAGTGAGAGAATAGTGTGCCGATTCCTGGTTTTTCTTTGCCTGGGTTTCTGCCCCAGAGAATAGTAACAGGCACAACTTGTGCGCGTTGTTCAGGAGAGAGACTAAACGCATCGAAGATTTGTTTACCCAGTTCAAGTGCGTCACTGGGTTTTGCTTTATCACCAAACAGCGGGGTTGGGTTAGCAAGTGGGATAAAACGGTCGATCTGTTTTCCTGAGAGTGTTTGTTGCTCTCTTGGATCTGGCAAACCTAGCTGTTTACATACTGCTGCCAATGCAGCTAAATCTGCTTTTGAATTTAGACGCGTTACGTAAAACGTAGGCACAGATGGGTCGAGTTCAAATTGCGAAACAGGAGATTCCGGCAGCAGCTTTGTCCTAACCAAAATACGGTTTACGGCAGCTGCAATTACGTTCGCGCTGCGAGTCAAAATGTTCATATCATAACCAGCTAAAAAATTTGCTATAGAATACCAAGGAAATACTGGACTGACCATTTACAAAAAAGCATCAATCTCAGAAGCTTCTATTAAGTGTAGATGTTTTCAAAAAGAACTCGACTCATTCGCTGTAACGCTAGATAAGATATTTATTAAGATAAACTGTTGCATTTATCACCAGTCTCTATATAATACGCAAACTTTCCGCTCATTATTAGCTGGAAAGTTAGAAACAAGGCTTGGATCTCAAGCCATTAAATAGGAACTCCGATTTGGAGTTCAATGGTAGAAATAGAAGAACACCCGACTTCCTATTATTTAGGTGGTTTCGGAGGTTTTTTTATGCTCTTTTTAAATGCTCTTTTTATTGAGGTTAAAGAATGTCAAATCAACGCATTCGTATTCGCCTAAAAGCTTTTGACCACCGTTTGATTGACCAATCAACGGCGGAAATCGTGGAAACTGCGAAACGCACAGGTGCACAGGTACGTGGTCCAATCCCACTTCCTACACGTTTTGAGCGCTTCACTGTATTGGTTTCACCGCACGTAAACAAAGATGCGCGTGATCAGTATGAAATCCGCACCCACAAACGTCTGATCGACATCGTAGAACCAACAGACAAGACTGTAGACGCTCTAATGCGCCTAGACCTTGCTGCTGGTGTTGATGTTCAAATCAGCCTGGGTTAATCGGAAGATTAGAGAGGTTTTAGGAAAATGGCATTAGGTCTAGTCGGTCGTAAAGTGGGTATGACACGTGTCTTCACTGAAGATGGTGTATCTATCCCTGTGACAGTTATCGAAGCGACGCCTAACCGTGTAACGCAGATCAAATCTGACGCTACAGACGGTTATAACGCGCTTCAAGTTACTGCAGGCGAGAAAAAAGCAAGCCGTGTAAACAAACCAGCAGCGGGTCATTTCGCTAAAGCTGGCGTTGAAGCGGGTCGTGGCCTGTGGGAATTCCGTCTTAACGGCGGAGAAGGTGAATTTGAAGTTGGTGCTGAACTAACAGTTGAGCTATTCAATGACGTAAACAAAGTTGACGTTACTGGCACTTCAAAAGGTAAAGGTTTCCAAGGTGGTGTTAAGCGCTGGAATTTCAGCATGCAAGACGCTACTCACGGTAACTCTATCTCTCACCGTGCTCCTGGTTCAATCGGTCAAAACCAATCACCTGGTAAGGTGTTTAAAGGTAAGAAGATGGCCGGTCACATGGGTGCTGAGCGTTCAACGACTCAGAATCTTGAACTAGTTCGTGTTGACGCAGAGCGTAACCTGCTTTTAGTTAAAGGTGCAGTACCTGGCGCTATCGGCGGTGACGTTATCGTTAAACCAGCTGTTAAAGCATAAGTCCTGGAGATTTAGTGATGGAATTAGCAATTAAAGGCGCTGGTGCGCTTGAAGTTTCCGAAGCTACTTTTGGACGTGAGTTTAACGAAGCATTAGTACACCAAGTAGTTGTTGCATACGCAGCAGGTGCTCGTCAAGGTACTCGTGCTCAGAAGACACGTTCTGAAGTACGTGGCGGTGGTAAAAAACCATTCGCTCAAAAAGGTACTGGCCGTGCACGTGCTGGTACAATCCGCAGCCCAATCTGGCGCAGCGGTGGTGTGAGCTTTGCAGCTAAGCCGCAAGATCACAGCCAAAAAGTTAACCGTAAGATGTATCGCGGTGCGATCAAAAGCATCTTATCTGAGCTTGTACGCCAAGAGCGTTTAGTTGTTGTTGAAAACTTCGGTTTAGAAGCACCAAAAACTAAAGAGCTTGTTGGTAAGCTTAAAGAGCTTGAGCTTAAAGACGTGTTAATCGTGACTGAAGAAGTAGATGAGAATCTATTCCTTTCTGCACGTAACCTATACAAGGTTGATACACGTGATGTAGCTGGCATTGACCCAGTAAGCCTAATCGCTTTCGATAAGGTATTAATTACTGCAGGTGCTGTTAAGCAACTTGAGGAGGCGCTAGCATGATCCGTGAAGAACGTCTTTTAAAAGTAATCCTTGCTCCACACATCTCTGAAAAGAGCACTATTGCAGCTGAAGAAAACAACACAATCGTTTTCAAAGTAGCAACAGACGCAACTAAAGCTGAAGTTAAAGCTGCAGTTGAGAAGCTTTTTGAAGTAGAAGTAACTGGTGTTCGTACACTTAACGTTAAGGGTAAAACAAAGCGTACTGGCATGCGTTTCGGTCGTCGTTCAGACTGGAAAAAAGCCTACGTTACTCTTAAAGAAGGTAGCGAGCTAGACTTTGTCGGCGGCGCCGAGTAATAAGGGGAGTTAGAATTATGGCACTTCAAAAGTGTAAACCAACTTCTGCGGGTCGTCGTCACGTCGTTAAAGTGGTTAACCCTGATCTACACAAGGGTAAGCCATACGCTCCGCTATTAGAGAAGAACTCTAAATCAGGTGGTCGTAACAACAACGGTCGTATCACGGTTCGTCACATCGGTGGTGGTCATAAGCAACACTACCGTGTAATCGATTTTAAACGTACTAAAGACGGTATTCCGGCTAAAGTTGAGCGTTTAGAATATGATCCAAACCGTAGCGCAAACATCGCTCTTGTATTATATGCAGACGGTGAGCGTCGTTACATCATCGCACCTAAAGGCTTAAAAGCTGGTGATACTATTCAGTCTGGTGTTGATGCACCAATCAAGGCTGGTAATACATTACCAATGCGCAACATGCCTGTAGGTTCTACTGTTCACAACGTTGAGCTTAAGCCTGGTAAAGGTGCTCAAATCGCTCGTTCAGCGGGTGCATACGTTCAGATCCTTGCTCGTGAAGGTCAGTACGTAACACTTCGTCTACGTTCAGGCGAGATGCGTAAAGTTGAAGCGGATTGTCGCGCAACTTTAGGTGAAGTAGGTAACGCAGAACACATGCTACGTTCACTAGGTAAAGCTGGTGCAACTCGTTGGCGTGGTATCCGTCCTACAGTTCGTGGTGTTGCCATGAACCCAGTAGACCACCCACACGGTGGTGGTGAAGGTCGTACTTCTGGTGGTCGTCATCCTGTATCTCCATGGGGTGTACCTACTAAAGGTAAGAAGACACGTAAAAACAAGCGTACTGATAAATTAATCGTACGTCGTCGTACTAAGTAATAGTTGAGGAATTGCCATGCCACGTTCTCTCAAGAAGGGTCCATTCATTGACCTACACTTGCTGAAGAAGGTAGAGAAGGCGTTGGAAAGCGGTGACAAGAAGCCTATCAAGACTTGGAGCCGTCGTTCAATGATCATCCCTAATATGATCGGATTGACCATCGCAGTCCATAATGGTCGTCAGCACGTCCCTGTATTTGTTTCGGACGAAATGATCGGTCACAAACTAGGTGAGTTTGCACCTACACGCACTTACCGCGGCCACGCTGCGGATAAGAAAGCGAAGAAGCGTTAATCGGAGGATATGATGGAAGCATTAGCTAAACACAAATTCGCCTCTGGTTCGGCGCAAAAAGCACGTCTAGTTGCTGATCAGATCCGCGGACTACCGGTTGATCGCGCACTAGAAATCCTGGCGTACAGCCCTAAAAAAGCGGCTGTATTAGTTAAAAAAGTACTAGAGTCTGCTATCGCGAACGCGGAGCATAACGAAGGTGCTGACATTGATGAGCTACGTGTAGCTACGATCTTTGTGGACGATGGTCCTACAATGAAGCGTATTATGCCACGTGCTAAAGGACGCGCAGACCGCATCCTTAAGCGTACAAGCCACATCACTGTTGTGGTTTCGGATAGCTAGGAGATATAAGTAATGGGACAAAAAGTTCATCCTACTGGTATTCGCCTAGGTATCTCAAAGCCTTGGGTATCTACTTGGTACGCGAATACTAAAGATTTCTCTGAACAGCTTTTTGGCGATCACAAAGTACGTCAATACCTTACTAAGGAATTGAAGTCTGCTTCTGTGTCTAAAATCGTTATCGAGCGTCCAGCTAAATCAATCCGTGTAACAATTCACACAGCTCGTCCTGGTGTTGTTATCGGTAAAAAAGGTGAAGACGTTGAAAAGCTTCGCCAAGCTGTAACTAAGCTTGCTGGTGTACCTGCACAAATCAACATTGCAGAAGTACGTAAGCCAGAGCTAGATGCACAGTTAGTTGCTGACGGTATCTCTTCTCAGCTAGAGCGTCGTGTTATGTTCCGTCGTGCTATGAAGCGCGCAGTACAGAACGCAATGCGTCTAGGTGCTAAGGGTATCAAAGTTGAAGTTAGCGGTCGTCTAGGCGGTGCTGAAATCGCACGTTCTGAGTGGTATCGTGAAGGTCGTGTACCTCTACATACACTACGTGCTGATATCGATTACGCAACTTCTGAAGCTTTAACCACTTACGGTATCATCGGTGTTAAAGTTTGGATCTTCAAAGGCGAAGTTATCGGTGGTCTTCCACTGAAACAAGAGCAAGAGAAGCCAGCTAAACGTGCTCCGAAGAAAGCCAAAAAAAGTGCTAAGTAAGAGGTAGCGATTAATGTTACAGCCAAAACGTACAAAATTCCGTAAGGTTCATAAAGGCCGCAACCGTGGTCTTGCGAACAACGGTAACAAAGTTAGCTTCGGTTCATTCGGCTTGAAAGCAACTGGTCGTGGTCGTATGACTGCTCGTCAAATCGAAGCAGCTCGTCGTGCTATGACTCGTCACATCAAGCGTCAAGGTAAAATCTGGATCCGTGTGTTCCCAGACAAGCCAATCACAAACAAGCCGCTTGAAGTTCGTATGGGTAAAGGTAAAGGTTCTGTTGAATACTGGGTTGCTGAAATTCAGCCTGGTAAAGTGCTTTACGAAATGGAAGGTGTTTCTGAAGAGCTTGCTCGTGAAGCATTCAACCTTGCTTCTCGTAAACTACCATTCAAGACAACTTTCGTAACTCGGACGGTAATGTAATGAAAGCTAGCGAATTAAAAGACAAAAGCGTAGAAGAGCTAAATGCTGAACTTCTTGAGCTACTTCGTGAGCAGTTTAACCTGCGCATGCAAGCGAGCACTGGTCAGCTAGCTCAAACTCACGAACTGAGAAAAGTACGTCGCAACATTGCGCGTGTTAAAACGGTTATTAACCAGAAGGCAGGTGCATAATGAGCGATAAGATCCGTACTCTTCAAGGTCGTGTAGTAAGCGATAAAATGGACAAATCAATTGTTGTTGCTATCGAGCGTCAGGTTAAGCACCCGATCTACGGTAAATTCATCAAGCGTACTACAAAACTGTCAGTACACGATGAGAGCAACACTGCTAAAGCAGGTGACGTAGTTACTATTCGTGAGTGCGCGCCAATTTCTAAGAATAAATCTTGGACTTTAGTAGACGTAATCGAGCGTCCTAAGCAAGCTTAATTTTAGTCTTAGACTAAGTTTATAATTGCTTAAAAGCCCCGGCATCTGCTGGGGCTTTTGTCGTTTGGGGGATAAGTAAATGAGAGTTTGAAGTGTCTCCAAAATAAAGCTAAAGCTCATTTAACTCAAATGACAAATTCATCAAGCGCACTATTGGTAACCGGGTATTAAACCTGTTTCAATTCATGAGAACACCACAGAAATGAAGCGTCTTTTATATTTAAGTAGCGTCTTTTTATCGATTTATTAAGACTTATACTGGTTGCTCACGTATTCTACAATTTGAAACCACTTTCGGGACATGCATTAACAATGACTTTCCTCATTGTGTTGATGCCACTGTTTCTGATCTTTGACTTTGAGCTTTGGAATGAAGGATATGAATTAAAAGCGCCATTTGAGTGGCTTACTAACTTGGGCATTATTATTTTCCCTATTTACAACGACACAAGCAGAAGCATCAGCTGTAAAGAAAGAGTCAAAAGGCTTGGTGCCAGAAGACTACTTTGATTTTGTCTTTTTAAATTCACCTCAGGTATCTCCTAATAACGAAGACATTTTATTTGTTAAACGAACAGTCAATGAGGATGCCAGCGGAAGAAATAGTCAGATCTTCAAAATAGACAACGCGGGTGTTGTTTCTGAGTTTACTCAAGGTGCGGGCGATCGCGCGCCTCAGTGGTCACCAGATGCTTCTCGCGTGGCCTTTATCCGTTCGGTTAATGGTAAATCTCAGGTATTTGTCATGCCAGCCAATGGCGGTGAGGCAAAGCAAGTGACTTTCTTAGAGCAAAGTCTGTCGAGTTTTCAATGGTTGCCATCTGGCGAGCAGTTGCTGCTCACATTAACTGTGAGTCCCGAGAAAGAAAATGAAGCATTAAACAGCGAGTCTGAAAATAAACGTGCTAAACCAGATATTGTGGTTGTCAAAAACGCGAGGTATATCGGAGATGGTGCAGGTTATTTAAGTGATAAGCGTCGCCATCTATTTACCTATGATTTAGAAAGCCAAGCATTGACTCAACTGACAGCAGGGTCTGATTGGAATGTGAATGGCCCAACTTTGTCTAAAGATGGTCAATATGTTTATTTTCATGCCAATAAAACAGGGCTCGAGTATGAGGGTAATGATAATAGCGATATCTATCGCTTAAACATTAAGACAAAACAACAAGTCGCGTTGACTCAACATCAAGGCAGTCAATATAGCGCAAGCGTTTCGCATGACGGTAAATCGGTCGTGTATAGCCACCAAGAAGGCACCTATGAGCAAGCAGATCTATTTTTACAGCGTGGAAATAGTAAGCCAAAAAATTTAACTGCAGCATTCGACAGACGCGCTTCAGGGGCTTTATGGTCACCGACAAATAAGTCGCTTTATTTTACAACCAGCGATCATGGTGCCCACCGTTTATTCGCAGTTGACACTGGGGCTGCATCGGTCAAAAAACTATTAGACATAGACAAATCGGTTAGAAATTTAGCGATTGCACCCAGCGGCAAGTTTCTAGTCTTTACCTTAGAAAGTTCAACTGCACTCCCAGAACTATATCGATATGAAATTCAGTCGAAAAAACTGCAAAAGCTCACACAATTTAATGATGCATTGATTTCGAGCAAAGCCCTTTCACCGGCAGAATCATTTTGGTTTGAGAATGAGCTGGGAATGAAAGTACAGGGTTTCGTTCATAAACCAATTAATTTCGACAAGAATAAATCATACCCATTGGTATTGAATATTAAAGGCGGCCCAGGTGGTATGTGGGGGCATCAGTGGTTCCATGAAAACCAAATGTATGCTGCCAAAGGCTATGGTGTCGTTTATGTGAATTACCGTGGTAGTAGCGGCTATGGTATTGCACATAGTAAAGCTGTTCGAAAGGATTATGGTGGCGCAGATTACAGAGATAATATGCAGTTTTTAGATAAGGTGATCGCACAGAATAGCTGGATTAATAAAAATGCGCTGTATATCACAGGGGGCAGTCATGGTGGCTTTTTAACTAACTGGATCACGACCAAAACCGATCGCTTTAAAGCTGCTGTCACGCAACGTAGTGTCAGCTCATGGATCTCTGAGGCGGGCACGCAAGAGTATACGCCAGCGCAAATGACGAAAGAGTTTGGTGGTACGCTTTGGACGAACTTTGCCGGATATTGGGATCGCTCACCATTGAAGTATGCTGATCAGGTTTCAACACCGACTCTGATCATCCACAGTGATCAAGATATGGTGACACCAATCGGGCAGGGCCAAGAGTGGTTTTATGCGCTAAAAGCGAATGATGTTCCTGTAGAGATGGTGATCTTTAAAGGTGAGACACATGGTCTGTCTCGCACTGGTACGCCAACAAATTTAGTAGAGCGTTTAGATCGTATTTTGGATTGGTTTTCACGTCATTAATTACGCTGAGAAGAGAGAATGAAAAATAGCTACTTAAGTAGCTATTTTTCACTTATTAAGTCACATTTTTGTGTTTTAAAAAGTTAAATAGCCAATGAAGTGCTACCAGCATAATCACTCCTGCGGCACATAAAATGGGTAGCATCACCAGTGCAATTGCTGATGTAGAACTTCCTGTAGTGACTCCGCCAATGTCAAAGTGCAATGAAATAGTGACTATTAACATAATCAAATGACAAGCGATCGAGGCTAATTGGTTTCTCCTGCTGATTGGCAGTGTTTTGAGCTTCAAAAAGCAATTCAAACCAAGTAGCAGCAAAGGCACTGAGACGATCCATAGTGTGAGTATGAAAGATGATGAGCCGCTTAGTGTGATATAGGTGGCTATCAAAAAGGTGTACAGCAGCTCATATTTATAATTGTTCAACAAAGTTGTCACCGTAAAAATCTCCCCTGATTGTGACTTTCTTATTTTTAATTATTTGCAGCTAGTTTTTAAATATTGCTTCCCTGAATGTACCCTTTTTAGCTAAATTTGTACATCGCTTGGATTTTGCACATATAAAGAGTAGAAGAGTATGCGTCATTCAGGGGGAACCTAACAGAATAGGCGTAGAAAATACTTTAGGAATTTACAAAATGCCGAGATTGACGCTTTTTTGGTGAGTGGCCTGCCATAAAAATGTTATATGGCAGGCGATTAACTTGAGGAGTAGGTATAAAAACTAGTTCACTTTATTCTGATTCATTTGCTCAATAAAGGCATTCGAATCGGCAATCGAACGATTCATATCATTGATTAGGTTTTGGATATCGACTTTCAATGAGTCAAACTCACCTCGGATCGCCGCGACAGCTTGGGCATTCAGGTTATGCTTCAAATACAGCACATTGTCTTTCAATGAGTCTAAAACAGGCTGCATTTTAGCTTCACTGCGACGCATCGATTTAAGCAGCTTAGAGAACTGCCTTTGTGTTTGTTTTAATTTTTTCTCACTTTCACGTTTTAAATTGGCATTCGAATATTGGCCAAGTTCATCCTGCCATTCATCAAATAACGCTTCGGCGACATCTTCTACTTTGTCGATGTTGTTAGAGACATCGCTCGCAGCTGAAAGGCTTGATTCATAATCATCATTCAATTGCTCATAGGCAGTTTGCAATTCGCCACCATCAAAATTAACGAGTGTGGTTAATCTTTCGAGTGCTGATTGAAACTCTTGTTGTGAATTCTGTTGTGACTCTTTTGTGGCTTCGACTCTATCAACTAATATCTCACGTTTGTGGACACCGACTTTTTCCATTGCAGAGTAGTAAACGGTTTGGCACGCGCTGAGGCCTAGGCACAGTGCAGCTGCTAGAGCTAAATGTTTCATAATCAACCTATTTTATTAACTATATTGATGTAAATTATGGGGCGGATTGCTATGATGTGCAAAACGTTTCCTGTTTATTTTATTTCTATGCAACTGCACTATCAGCAATTACAGTCCAAAGCGAAAGAGTTTTTAGCGCGTCAACCTAGTTGGTGGCAGCATTATTTTAAGCGCTGCCTAGAAGATCAAATTACCATCAATGCAGGTTACTTGGCTTATGTGACGCTTTTGTCTTTGGTGCCATTAATTGCAGTTGGTGTGGCAATATTTTCAGCCTTTCCTGGGTTTGAAGATACCCGAGTAGCCATAGAAAACTTCATTTTCACTAACTTTGTCCCGACTTCAACAGATTCCATTAAGTCTCATATCAGCGCCTTTACGGGTAATGCAAATCAAATGACCGCCGTGGGCATTAGCTTCTTAGCGGCTGTGGCGTTATTGCTGATCAGAAATGTAGATACTGCCTTAAATCGCATTTGGCGGGTAAAAGAGAAGCGACCATTTATGATCTCTTTTGCGATTTATTGGATGGTATTAACACTGGGCCCGGTTTTACTAGGGGCAAGTATTGGTGTGACTTCTTATATAGTGTCTTTGGTATCGTTTGCCGATCAGGGTATTCCAGGGTTTAGTGGTTTTTTATTAAAACTTTTACCCTACGCAATTTCCATGGCCGGCTTCATTATGCTCTATACTTTAGTTCCGAATAAGAGAGTTGCTTTTCAAGCTGCGATCCCTGGTGCTTTGTTTGCGGCATTGCTGTTCGAGCTAACCAAGAAAGGCTTTGCTATGTATATCAGTCACTTTCCTTCTTATGAAGTGATTTATGGTGCATTAGCAACTGTGCCGATCCTATTTGTTTGGGTCTATTTATCTTGGATTGTGGTGCTGTTAGGCGCTGAGTTTACTGTATGTTTAAGCGAAAGGCTTGAGCAGCAACAAGCACCTGAACAACACACTGAGGATAGCCAGCACATAGCGCAGTGAGAAAAGCGATAACCTTGGAGGTCTTATGTCTCTTGGTTACGAGTTCAAAGCGGCGCGTCAAAGTTTTCACCTTGCGGTAGGGCAAGGTGCACAAATTCATGTAGAAGAATATGGGTGCGAGCAAGGTGTGCCTGTGGTCGTTTGCCATGGTGGCCCAGGAGCGGGTCTTGTGCC
Organism: Pseudoalteromonas sp. NFXS53; assembly: GCF_056629255.1. Classification (NCBI taxonomy): domain Bacteria; kingdom Pseudomonadati; phylum Pseudomonadota; class Gammaproteobacteria; order Alteromonadales; family Pseudoalteromonadaceae; genus Pseudoalteromonas; species Pseudoalteromonas sp. NFXS53. The sequence continues at coordinate 52,365 of NZ_JBWVBR010000017.1, forward strand.
TGCGATGAGCTGCCTGTTTAATCCACGAAAATACCGCATTATTTTATTTAGTCAGCGGGGCTGCGGCCTCTCTTCCCCTGATTCACTGTCGCATAATAGTCCAGCTCATTTGGTGGATGACATGCATTTGCTGCTTAATCATCTTGGTATTGAAAAAAGTGTCATTGCAGGGGGATCTTGGGGGGCGACATTGGCGTTACTTTTTTATCAATCTCACCCAGAAAGGGTGTCAGGGTTAATACTTTGGGCAAGCTTCCTCGCTGAAAACACCGATCTCGCTTGGTTGTATGGACCACATGGGGCTGGTGCGCAATTTTATCCTGAGTTGTATTCAGATTTTAGCCATGGCCTCAAGAGCGAATCTGAGATCTTACAGTATTATTATCAGTCTTTGACAGGCACAGATGAGCTGGAGCAACACAAAGCAGCACAGCTATGGATGGCCTGGGAGTCAAAATTAGCTTTAGGCGCAAGAGCCAAGCTGGCCAATATCGAGCAAGCGCATTGCGCTGTGCAGCAAGCAAAAATCATGTGTCACTTTTTCCAAGAACAAAATTTTTCCCAGCTCTGTGATATCGCTCAATTTAAAGCGTCGCTTTGTCATTTGCCATGCTGGTTTATTCATAGTCGAGATGATTTATTGTGTCGTTATGCACCCGTGCAACGCTTTGCTCAAAAGCATAAAGCGCAATTTTATGTATTGGAGAATGCGGGGCACGCGCAGCGAGAAGGTGACTATATGGATGCCATTATTCGTGCTTCTGACTTAATGCTGTGTCGCTTGCATTAATGTCTGCGTTATATCAGGCGTTACACATTCTAAGCTGTAAAGACTTTCGTTTTAGAAAGCGGCTAAATTCGGTATATTTAGCACATTAAAAAATAAAGTTTCGAGAATGAAATGCAGGGATTAATTCAAAGAGTTACTCACGCAAAAGTAGACGTGTCGGGTGAGTGCGTTGGTGCGATAGGCAAAGGCATTTTATTGCTATTGGGCGTTGAAAAGCTTGATGATGAGTCTACAGCAGACAAGTTACTTCACAAAGTGAGTAATTACCGTATATTCACTGATGACGCTGGCAAAATGAATCTCAGCCTAAAAGACATTGAGGGTGAGCTTTTAGTGGTATCGCAGTTTACTTTGGCCGCGGATACTAAAAAGGGCATGCGTCCAAGCTTTTCGAGCGCAGGCACGCCAGCACAAGCCGAAGCGTTATACGACTACTTTGTGACACAGGCAAAAGCCGCGGGTATTAAAGTTCAAACAGGGCAATTTGCAGCAGATATGCAAGTGAGTTTGTGTAATGACGGGCCGGTCACCTTTAACCTGTCGGTTTAGCGGCTTACTGCAATGATGTGATTCAAGTACTCAGGTATGGCAACTTCTTTGGGCTTCTTGCCAAAATTAGTGATCAGTCGGTGCTGAAGTTGCTCTAACTGTGAGGGGTGGCTGGAGAGAAAGTTAATAAACAGCCAGCCGCCTTGATTTAAACGATTGCGAATATTTTGATAAAACTTATGGTCGAACAAAAAATTCGGCGCATCTTCTTGGCTAAATAAATCTAAAATAATCCAATCATATAACGCACTTTTCTGGACAAATCGCTCAGCATCATCACAGATCAGCGCACTGAGTGCATCACCATCGAAATACTTCTTATAACAGCGGATAACTTCAGGGTCTTTTTCAATTGAGGTGACATGTACGTCTGGGTATTGAGATTCTAAGTAGTTACGGATAGCCCCAGCACCCAGCCCTAACTCTAATACGGTTTTTGGCGCTGCTAATGGTTGCCAAAGCGTTGCAAGCTGCTGTAAATGTGGAAGTAATAGGCGCGAGGCATCGTCTCTATCAATCACAGATTGTAAAGTGTCGTTGATTAAGAGCCATCGATACTGTTTTTCTTGGCGCACTTGAATACTGATCTGGCCATGTTTCTGCCAATAAATTAAATGTCCAAAATCGTGGCAGTGAAAAACAAAGTCGGTGCTCAAAGTGTCAGAGCTTGTGAAAAATTTTTCCATAATTACATCATCATAGCTGAGCTTTTCTGTAATGCCAGTGTGTCCACCAAGTTTTACATTGTTTGTTGTTGAAGCAGCGCGAAACTATGTTTTATTTTGCGGTTTTCTAGTATGGTGAGTTTATAAAAACGACACCAAGTTGCCGTTGCTTTGTTAGTAAATCGACGGCCAGAGATGCATTTCAACAGGAGTAACTATGTTTCAGGTAAGTGCGCCACAAAGTAGCGAAGACTGGCAAGCCTATTATCAATTACGTTGGCAAGTTTTACGCGCCCCGTGGGATCAGCCTCGCGGCTCTGAACAAGACGATTTAGAGCAAGAAGCGGAGCATCGTTATATTAAGAATAACGACGGAGATGTATTAGCCGTTGCACGTTTGCACTTTAATAACCAACAGCAAGCACAAGTGCGTTATATGGCGGTAGATGAAAAGCACCGAGGTCAACATTTAGGTAGCCGCTTACTGCATGACCTTGAAAAGGTAGCTTGGCAGCAAAATGCTGATGAACTAGTATTATTTGCCCGTGAGCGAGCGCTCTCTTTTTATGAAAAGCATGGTTATACCGTCTTAGAAAAAGCACATCTTGCATACGGTGACGTACAGCATTGGAAAATGGTCAAGCAAAAGCCTTGTGAGCCAGGTTGGTTCCGCCACCCTGACTGGACGCAGGTACTGCAAAATACATGGCGTGAATCTATTCCAATCAGTGATGCGATGGGCATTAAAGTTGAAAGCTACACTGACTGGCAGTTTTCAACTAAAGCAGACTTAAAAGCGAATTTAAATTTACATAACTCAATGTTTGCAGGCTCGGTATACAGCATGGCGACCCTGACAGGGTGGGGCGCGACCTATTTGGCGCTTAAAGAGCTCAACCTTGAAGGTAACATTGTGTTGGCTGATGCTGAAATCAAATACCTTAAGCCACTCACAACGGCACCAAGTGCGACTGTGACCATTGCAGATTGTTCGGGCAAATTGCTTGAGTTAGAAACTGAAGGCAAAGCGAAATACTATGTACCAGTGAATGTGTACGATGGCGATAAGCTGGTTGCTAAGTTTGAAGGCTGCTTTGTTGTGCTTCGCTAAAATTAAGCACTAGATCTTAAAAGCCAAGCTACTCGCTTGGCTTTTTTATTATTGGGTAGAAGTTATACCAATCCTCAATAATACTTAATCATTTTGAGGGTTGGTATTACAAAATATCGGTGAGCAATATACCTACACCAAAACGTTGTATATCGGCATTGTAATCAATCATGCTCTCACCATAACCGTTAAAGTATTGCGCATATCCTCTGAGCCTACCCCAAAGCGGGAATGACCAATCTAACTGTAAAGCACCGCGATTATCGCTGTTAAGGTTATTTCTCACCATGAAACCAAATTCATGATCGCCCTGACGATACACGCCACTAAACTCAAAGTAGCCCATATATTTGTATATATCTGGGTTGTCGTCGCCCTTTGCCTCTAAAGCATCTGGTTTGTCGTCTTCAGGTAGTCGATACCAAGGTTTAAAACTAAAAACAAACCCTCGGTTTTCCCAAATAAAGTTGGCATACAGTCTGTTCCAAGAGCGAGAGTTTGGTTGGCTGCGGCCATTTGATTGGTGCGATAAGCCGACTACCACAGCCATCTCATCGCCCCACAACACATTCTCATCGTCTAAAAAGTTTACCCAAAATACTTCTGGTTCATAATTGGTTTCACGAAAAGGTGAAGAAATATCCTTGTTATAAAACTGCCAATAGGATTGCAGGGTGAAGGCGGTATAAATGGCCTGATCAGGGTCTGAAAAGCCAGTGTAAATAGGTACTTTTAATGATAGTTGGTATTTGACCTCAAAGTTATCAAGCGGTTCTCCTTCTTCATCATCTATTGCTTTGAAGCCACTGAAAGGTCTTGCGTTTGGTTGACTGATATATGATACCGGCAAAATATAATTGCGGTGATGAGGCGTTAGAACATTACGGTTTTTTTGTGTTACTCGTTCACGGGCCATGCGCTGATCGAGTAGACTGAATTTGTCAGCAGCCTCTAACTTAGAACACTTTTCTTTAATATCTGCGACTAGAGTGTTGTCGTCAGCATTTATCAGTTCATTGATAACACATTGTTTGACGAGATCGATTTCATCTTCTTCCACTGGCGTTTCTGTGGCAAAAACCATCAATGGAAAAGTAAATAAAATACTCAAAGATGTGAGTAAGTAGCGCATGATTGCCTCTTTGTATGCTCCTTTAACAAAATGAGTATACATGAGATGCATGAAGTTAGCGTGAATAAACGAATTGGGTTGTAAATGAAAATCGGGAAAAAGGCTGGCGGCAAAAGCCGCCACACCTTAGTAAGCGACACTCAATAAAAGGTGCTTACTCTCACGCAATAAGATGAAGCCTTACAGCTCGAAATAGTTTGTGAAGAACTTATAGAGTTCAGTGCCTTGATTCACGCTGGCCGAAGCAAAATGCAAAATGGTGATGGCATCTGTATCTAACGTGATTTCATGCAATGGCTTTTCTGATAAGTATTGTTCCATGCGTAAAATCTTCGCAATGGTGTCACCGGCTTTTATATGACTGCCTAGTTCGGCGTTGTACTCGACCATGCCACCCATAGGGGCATAAAACGCCAAATAGTCATCAAGCATACAGGCATAACGGGTAATAGGCTTAGGCGTAAACTCAGCACCGATAAACGCTTGCTTGTGATTTAGATAACTTAAAATACTTTCGGCATCGAGTTTCGCTTCGGTTAAGTCGATTTTCTCTTGCGAGCCAAGTTCAACGGTGAAAGCTTCAACCCACACTGGAATATTGCGACCTTGCGCTTTGTAGGCTTCGCTTAATTGCCACCAAGGACAGAAAGTCGCTTCGTCCATCGCGCCATCAAATTCGTTGGGGATCAACAGCACGTGTTCAATGTCAAAGTAGCTGGCACTGGCTTTCGCATATTCAGGACAGTACAAATGCTTTGCTGAGATCGGACCGGTATGAAGATCTAACACTATGTCAGCTTCATGCGCTAAGCGCTGCAAGGTCACAGCGATCCGTTTGCCGGTATTCACGCGATAAGCGGGTTGATCTAGAAACGCTTGGGTCTGATCAACAAGCAGAGCGCGGAATTTACTTTTGATCTCATCTTCTGGCGCGTCTAAATGTTCGTGAACAAATGACTCGATCAGTTTGCTGTGATCGTGATACATGCGGTTCCAGTTAGTGCCGGTGATCGGATCAAAACGACCTAAAGTAAACTCCCCCGACTTTTGATTACAGCCGATCGGGTTCGCATAAGGCACTAAGGTGATGTCTGAAGCCAGTGTTTGTGTTTTTAGCTGCTCAAGTAATTGGTAAATAACCGCATTACCTTGCACTTCTGCGCCATGCATATTGGCTTGAATATACACTTTAGGGCCGCTGCCATTGCCTTGTAAACGATACACAGGAATGGTTAAAGGTAAGCCATTGGCGATTTCGCCAACTTGAATATGTTCTTGAGTAATTGTATTCATGGGAACACCTACACTAAATAACTTGCGGCGTTTTGGCTTTCACGCACGCAGACAACTTGGCCTTGCTCAATCACGTATTCAGCAGGCAATTCATGACATAAAAAGAACGGCATACTTTCGGTATACCCATAGGCACCACATTGACTGAATACCACCCAGTCGTGCTCGTTAATATCGTCAGGTAGTGAGTGCTTACCTAAACTATCGAGTGCGGTACATAGTGGGCCATGTACTAGGAAATCTTGTGACGGTGCACTAGATTGGCGTAACAATTCACCCGGAAATGCTTGGTTTGTCACAGCAGGGCGTAACACATGATTAATACCGCCCGCGACAATCAGTTGGTGCTCACCATAATTCAGCTTTTGCTCAACAACAGGGTTTATATAATGGCCGATTTCACCTACCGCATAACGGCCAAGCTCCATCCACAGTTCTTCAACCCCAGCCGCGGCTTTAATGGTTGCCAGTGCATCGACTAACTTTGGCCAAGCGAGGCGATCAGTATCGGTTGTGTAAGGAATACCTAAACCGCCGCCTAAATCTAAAATTTGGCATGTAAAGCCAAGTTGCTCTGCTAAATCGGTCAGTGGCGCGACCATTTGCGACCACAGCTCAGCCAACTTTTCGGTGCTGAGCATATTGCCCCATTGGAAAATATGCAGGCCAACGAAATTAAGCGCAGGGTAGTCTTGAATAGTCAGCTGTTGCCACTCTTCAAGCCCTAAACCAAATGGCGTTAAGCTGTCACCACCAAGTGGGTTCTTTTCGCCATCGGGCCAGCGCAATTGTACACGCAGTAGAATGCGCAACTGCACCTGATGTTCTGTCGCAGCTTGGTTTAACCAAGCCACTTGATTTAAGCTTTCTGCCACAAAAGTGCGTACACCTTGTGACAAAAAGTGTTGGATCTGCTTTTTAGATTTAGCAGGTCCGGTGTTGAGCACACGGTTAGCAGCCACGCCTTGACGCAATACTTGGTCAAGTTCGCCACTGCTAGCTACGTCAAAATCAAAGCCCGCTTTATCTAAAGTTTGGATCACCTTAGAAAGTGGGTTGGCTTTAACTGCATACCATAACTTCACCACAGATTGCTCTGTCAGTGGTTTCAAATGCGCGTATAACGCATCTAGGTCATAGACAAAAAACGGTGTGTCGTTCTGCTCACTGAGTGCAGTGATATGCTGACGTAGCGGTGTGCTCAAAAAGCTCATTAGCGTAGTACCTCTTCAAGGATTAAAGACGCATCGCTTTGCTCATCGCGGTATTTAACAATTAAAGCACATGACATACTTAGGCCTTGCTCGCGGCCCCATGCACTTGAAGATGGACGAGAACCAGGAATAACAATCGCATTCTCAGGAATTGGCTCACCTTTTTCTAATACGCGCTCGTTTACACAGTCATAAACAGGAATGGTTGCAGATAAACGGACACCTGGTGCAAGTACAGCCCCTTTCTTAACAACTACACCTTCAACGATCACACAACCTGCGCCGATGAATGCATCGTCTTCGATAACCACTGGGCTTGCGCCAACAGGCTCTAATACACCGCCTAGTTGCACAGCTGCACTTAGGTGCACGTTTTTACCTACTTGTGCACATGAGCCAACTAGCGCATGGCTGTCTACCATAGTACCTTCATCGATGAATGCACCGATGTTTACGTACGCTGGTGGCATAATGATTGTGCCAGACGCCACATAGGCACCGCGACGTACACTTGAGCCACCTGGTACCATACGTACGTTTTGTTCTGCATTAAAACCTTGTGGTGCTAAGTTGTCTTTATCAACAAAACCACCTGGGAACTCAACGTTTGTGCCGTTTCTGAATGCTTCTAAAATGCCTTGCTTTACTTCTACGTTGGCGTGCCAGTTGCCTTGCTCGTCTTGAGTTGCCGCGCGTACGCTACCGTTTTCTAAATTGTTTAATAGTTCTAACCAGCTCATGTTTTACTGCCTTAATTCCAAGATAAAATTGTGTCGTTTGCACGCTCAATCGCTGCATTACATTGCAGTTCTAGGTGCGTAAGAGGAGGACGAAGGTTTGGTGTTGCCAGAGTTCCCTGTTGGTGCATGAGCACTTTCACAGGAATTGGGTTGGCGACACTAAACAAGCTATTTACGGCTTGCGTCCAAGTGGTGAATAAGTTCGGATAAGTACCCGCCAAAGATCGACGTACAAACTCAGCGGTTTGCTCTGGCCACGCATTGGCTGCAACAGAGACAAGGCCTTTTGCACCTGCCTGTGCAAAGTAAGGGATCAGGCCATCGTCGCCACTATAAATGGCCATTTCAGGGGCGGCTTCACGGAATTGCTCAAATTTACTGATGTCACCACTGGCTTCTTTTAATGCCCATAAGTTGTCGTGGTGTGCGAGGTTTTTTAGTACTTGTGGTGACACTTCGACGGCACTGCGACCCGGTACGTTGTAAAGCATACAAGGTAAGTCTGTGGCGCTAAGTAATGCATCAAACCACTTAGTCTGACCAATGACACCCGGTTTGGCGTAAAGCGGTGAACCTAGTAGATAAGCGTGAATAGGGTGCTGATTGCAAAACTCAACCCAAGCTAATTGTTCTTGCAAATTGATACCACCTACCGCAACCATAAGGGGTACGTTAGGGGCCAAGTTACAAACAAATTCAACAATCGCTTGTTGTTCAGATAGGGTAAGCGCTAAGCCTTCCCCTGTGCTACCAAGCAACAAAATGCCATTGCCAGCTTGTTCTTGCTGGCGAACGAGTGCTGTGAGTGTGTCAAAGTCAACTTGGTCTTGCGCGTCAAAAGGCGTCACCAAAGCTGTCCATAAAGGATAGTTGGATAAATCGTATTGTGATTTCATCTCTACCGAACTTATAGCATGTTCGGAGTAAGGAGGGTGTCCATACTTCGAACAATTAAAATTCGAAGAGCAATGGACTTAAAAAAGATAAGGCAAACTGGCCTTATTTATTCTAAGACCAGAAGCTCTCCACCAAAATTCTTGCGTCTTGCGCAATTGGTGACAGTCGCTGGGATTCAGCCCAGTCGCCCGAAGTAAGCGTCTAGCAAATACGCTTGCTTCTCGGCGTTAATTCCCCTCGCTACGGTATCAATGGAGTTTGCTCTCCTCAACCGCGCTACCTGAATAACGCACCTCTTCCAGCCCTGGCAGCCGAGACAATGCTCCACTGCGCTTAAATAGGGTGAGGCGGCATTGAAACATTTTAGCCGTCTAGGTGTCAAGCAAAGGGGATTAAAAAATCATCTGTTTAAAACTAGAGGTTATAAACATGGGTATAAAAGAGATCAAAAAGCCCGGTGCAAGACCGGGCAAAGGGAGTTTGTTAATTTAAGAGTCGTGGCTTAGTGGCGCACTTTGATATTGCCTACACCCACTTCAACTTCTAAGTTATATTGGCCAGAGCCGAAGTATTCTGTTTGTGAGCTGACCATTTTCTTATGAGACTGAGCTTTGCCCGCAAAACCAGATAGACTCGTTTTACCAACACCAGACTCAAGGTTAACTTGTTTGAAGTCATCAATGGCTGTGTCGATCCGCACTTTGCCCACGCCAACTTCAACATCCGCAGTATTTTCAAGTGCTTGTATTTCAATTTTACCGACGCCGACTTCAACATCTAGACGCATACTTTTAGGTACTTTGACCTCCCAAGTTTGCTCTAAATTATCATCATCAATAGACAGTGATAACTCTTGGCGTTGACGCGAAGATTTTAGTTGTACTGTGCTTAAATCGACTTTATCAGTAAACCAGCCATCATTATCTTTTGGCTCTAAACGAATGGTGACTTGGATTTGATCGCCATCGTAGCTCGTCATTTCTAGGCTGCCGACTGGAAAATCAATTTCTAATTCTGTGCTGCTCTCAAGATTAAATGATTGCTCAATGGTTTTAGTGTCTTCGGCCCAAACTGGCGCAGAAATAACAGCGGAAGTTAAAGCAGCTAGTAATAATTTTTTCATCGTCGTCACCCTGATTGATGTTGTTTAATAAGTTAGACGACAGGTGGGTTGAAAAAGGTTTAAAAGAATTTAAACAAATTTTAAGGCAACAGCGAAAAGAAATGCGATTGCCTTAGCGGTAGCTTTTTAACTGGCTGATTTATAAGCGAGTTACATTAAAACCTTGCGCTTTTAACTGAGTGATTAAGCCATGCTTTTCAGGCAAGTGAAGGGCGCCCACAGCAATAAATAATGACTCTTTTGTCAATCTTGGTGTTAATTGTTCAACCCAATTATTATTACGCTGAGTCAGCATTACTTCCTCACTGAACTTACCATAGTCAGAGTCATCAAAGCTAAGTTGGTAGTACTTGTTTAAGGTGTCCATATCGCCTTTTTTCCAGGCATTAACCAAATCTAGAAAGTACTGCTCAACGTCTTTTAATTGCGCAAGCGTAGTGCTTATCATTAAGTCGCTCTTTACACCTAGCGAACTCAGCATTTCTAGTTGTTGCTCTAAAGTTTCTAACTCGCCGATAGGCTTATTATGCTTTTTAGCATGGGCAATGACCTGTTTGTCGATCCCATAGTCTTCTAGGTAGCCCAAATTTTGATACTCAATCTGCATCATAGTGATCATCACAGCCCACGGCGCTAGATTTTCAAAAAGCGCAATATTGATCTGTTTTGCTGCAAAGTATTGCTTTAATGCTTCGAAATGCTCGGCGCTTATTTCATCCTTTAGTGTTCTACCTTGCGGTAAAGTCATAAAAGGAATGGAGCGTTTTTGTATTTCAAATGCATTGAGTGCCTCAATGTTAACTTCAACGATAACTTCATCAGTTTGCTCAATCGCTTGTGTGATTTTCTTTGGTAAACCATCCATGCTTTTGTCACCAACATGAACCGTGCCAAATAAATAAGATGTGACCCCTGCTTTTTCGACCTTGAAGAGGGCCGGAGAAAGTGCGAAGGAGTGACTAGAAAAGCCAATTAAAAAAGCTAAAAGCAGCGTAAGAAAAACGCGGTTTACAGTGCTGAACATAGTATTCCCTTGTAAAAAAATTTCCCCAACATAATAACAAGTTTGTATAAAAAAGGGAGATTTGGTGATTTTTTGAATAAACAAAAAATGTGTTGTTAAATTTTGTATGTATTGAATAAGGCAGAGTTATTTTAAATTGATTGGATATTTATTTCTTATTTTGGGTTTTATTAAATTTTAAATGCGCTTAGTGATGCTTTGAATCTGTAAATAACATAGGGTTTGCTGTTGACTTAATAGGCTACTCGCGGTACTAATAGAAAAAGAACGCAACGCGATGAATATTGTATACAGTTGCGGTAATAAATTCAGGTGATTTTTAAATGCTCAAAACAGCACATTCTCTACTAGTCGTGATTATCAACGTGGTGATTATTATTACCGCGGGGGCTGGTTAGTGCTGAAAGAAAAGTATTAAGCAAAAAGCCCCCCGCACTGAAAAGTTCGGGGGGCTTTTTCGTTTTAGGGTCGAATTTAAGTTAAACAGCAGTCAGATTGGGAATGAGGAACGAAGATGACAGGCGCAGAGTTACTAATAGATTTACTAGCCAAACATGGCGTTAAAGAGGTATTTGGTTACCCAGGTGGGGCAATCATGCCAATCTACGATGCGTTGTATGGCGCGCCTGTCAAACATTACTTGACTCGTCATGAGCAAGGCGCGGGTTTTGCGGCAGTAGGGTATGCCCGCAGTACTGGTAAGTTAGGCGTGTGTTTTGCTACATCGGGCCCAGGCGCAACTAACTTAATTACCTCACTTGCTGATGCCATGATGGACTCAGTGCCTGTTTTGGCCATCACAGGGCAAGTTCCTACGGCGGCTATCGGCTCTGACGCATTCCAAGAAGTTGACGTGTTAGGTATGTCGCTTTCATGCACTAAGCACAGTTACATGGTTGAGCGCGCGGAAGACTTAGCTGAAGTATTACAAGAAGCCATGCACTTAGCGTTATCAGGTCGTCCGGGTCCTGTGTTGGTTGATATCCCAAAAGACATTCAACTCGCACAGGTACCGTTTCATCCTTGGCTTGCGCTTGAAGAAGAAGCGCCTGAGCTCGACATGAACGAAGTTGTCAAAGCTGAACAACTGCTAGCACAAGCGAAAAAGCCGGTGGCTTATGTGGGTGGCGGTGTGCACAACGCCAATGCCCAAGCTGAGCTGATGCAATTTTTAAATAAAACGCAAATGCCAGCTGTTTCAACACTAAAAGCGCTGGGCAGTGTTTTACCTGCCTATGAATATGACCTAGGCATGTTAGGCATGCATGGTGGTCAAGCTGCCAACATAGCAGTACAAGAATGTGATGTTTTAGTCTGTATCGGCGCACGTTTTGACGACCGCGTAACAGGTAACTTGGCTAAGTTTGCCTCGAAGGCGAAAGTAATTCATCTTGATATTGACCCCGCAGAAGTTGGTAAACGAAAACCTGCAGCAGCGTCGATGATTGGCGACTTAAAAGCTACCATTCCTCATCTAGCGTGCTTTGTGACAGATGCACAGTGGTTAGCACACACTTCGTCAATGAAAAAAGAACATGCTTGGCGTTATGACTACCCGGGCGAAAAAGTCTTTGCGCCTTATCTATTAAATGAACTTAGCAAGCGTATGCCAAATACTGGCGTGGTGTGTTGTGATGTGGGCCAGCACCAAATGTGGGTGGCGCAGCATATGAAATTCACCAGCCCACACAACCATTTAAGCAGTGGCGGTGCAGGTACTATGGGCTTTGGTTTACCCGCGGCAATCGGTGCACAAATCGCACGTCCTGATGACATGGTGATCACCGTCTCTGGTGATGGGTCGATCATGATGAACATCCAAGAGTTGGCCACCATTCGCAGAAATAATCTTCCTGTAAAGATCTTAATATTAGATAACCAAAGACTGGGTATGGTAAGGCAGTGGCAACAGCTGTTTTTTGAAGGGCGTTACAGTGAAACGAACTTATCGGATAACCCTGACTTTGTGCAGCTTGCTGCCGTTTTTGGTATTCCGGGACAAACCATTACCCATGCAAGCGAAGTAGATGCGGCGGTGGATGCGCTAGTGGCATCTGAAGGGCCATATATCTTACACGCTTGTATTGATGATAAAGAAAACGTATGGCCACTGGTTCCGCCAGGTGCCGCAAATGATGAAATGATGACGGAGAATGCATAATGAAACACCAACTAAATATTGCTGTAAAACAACAAAGTGTCGCAATTGAACGTTTCTTACGTGTGGTCCGTCACCGTGGATTCCAGTTATTAGACCTAGCCTTGGAAGGACAAGATGAATTGTTTCAAGTCAAAATGACCGTGGACAGTGACAAACCCATCTATCTATTAACCTCGCAACTGAGTAAGCTGGTTGAGGTAAAACAGGTTGAGTTGCAACCAATGCAGCAACAGGCTATTGGATAATCGTTCTATATTAAGAGCGAAAGAAAAGAATAATTAATACAAGGTAATAAACATGAGTAATAAATCTGACCTGATCTGGTTCAATGGTGAAATGGTACCGTCTGAGCAAGCGACGACACACGTATTAAGCCATGCGCTTCACTATGGTAGTTCAGTGTTTGAAGGTGTGCGTGCCTATGACACACCAAAAGGTCCGGCGATTTTCCGTTTACAAGATCACACTAAACGCTTATTCGACTCTGCAAAAATCTATCGTATGCAGATCCCTTACACGGCCGAAGAAATCAATGAAGCGTGTAAAGCGGCGGTACGTGAGAATGGTTTAAAGAATGCCTACTTACGTCCATTCGCATTCTTAGGCAATGTGGGTTTGGGTGTAAACCCTAAATCACACAAAGCCGATGTTGCCGTTGCCGCGATGGAGTGGGGCACTTACCTAGGTGATGGCGCATTAGAGGCAGGTGTTGATGCCTGTATTTCTTCTTGGAATCGTTTAGCACCAAACACCATGCCGACAGCGGCTAAAGCTGGTGGTAACTATTTATCTTCACAACTTATCTCAGGTGAAGCAAAGCGTAATGGTTATGTTGAAGGTATTGCGTTAGATGTGAACGGTTACCTAAGTGAAGGCGCAGGTGAAAACTTATTCATCATCAAAAATGGCGTGTTATTCACACCCCCTACCACAGCGGCAATCTTACCAGGTTTGACGCGTGACACTATGATGCACCTTGCTCGCAAAGCTGGTTTAGAAGTGCGCGAAGAACCAATTGCACGTGAAGCGCTTTATCTTGCGGATGAATTCTTCATGACAGGAACAGCGGCAGAAGTAACACCGGTTCGCAGCGTAGACCAAATTGAAATTGGCACAGGTAAGCGTGGCGAGATCACCGAGCTATTACAAACCGCTTACTTTGACTTAGTAAAAGGTCAAAGTGAAGACGAAAACGGTTGGTTAACTTATATCGACTAAGACGCTTTTGGCGTTTAAGGTCTGGCTGCGACCTTAATTGCAGCCAACGAATTGAATATTGGGAATGAGGAAAGTCGGCAAGCAACCAGAAACTGCCGCATATTATTGAGGGCTAAACCATGGCTAAACTACGTAGTAAGACCACCACTGAAGGTAGACAACGCGCAGGTGCTCGCGCACTTTGGCGTGCAACAGGGATGACAGACAGTGATTTCGAAAAACCGATCATTGCTGTTGTGAACTCTTATACGCAGTTTGTACCGGGTCATGTGCACCTCAATCAGCTCAGTGATTTAATGGCGGATGCCATTCGTGAAGCGGGCGGTGTGCCTAGAGAATTCAATACCATTGCGATCGACGATGGTATCGCCATGGGTCATGGTGGCATGTTGTACTCACTGCCTTCGCGTGACCTAATTGCTGACTCAGTTGAGTATATGGTGAATGCCCATTGTGCTGATGCCATGGTGTGTATTTCTAACTGTGACAAGATCACCCCGGGGATGTTACTGGCGGCACTGCGTTTAAACATTCCGGTGATCTTTGTTTCTGGCGGCCCAATGGAAGCGGGTAAAACCCGTTTAGCCGACATTGATATCAAACTTGACTTAGTAGACGCCATGGTAAAAGGCGCAGATCCATCGGTCAGCGATGAAGACTCAGAAAAAGTCGAGCGTTCGGCTTGTCCTACATGTGGTTCGTGTTCAGGCATGTTCACTGCGAATTCGATGAACTGTTTAATGGAAGCGCTAGGGTTAGCGTTGCCGGGCAATGGCACGACCTTGGCAACCCATAAAGACCGTCATCAACTTTATATGGGCGCTGCTAAACGCATTGTTGCCTTATGTGACGAGTACTATCGCAACGACAACGATGCGGTATTACCACGTAACATTGCTAATCAAGCGGCGTTTACCAATGCCATGACTTTAGATATTGCTATGGGCGGCTCTTCGAACACGGTATTACACCTAATAGCAGCGGCGCGCGAAGGTGAAGTTGATTTTGATATGAGTGATATCGACCGCCTATCACGTACTACGCCTTTCTTATGTAAAGTTGCGCCTGCGACTCAGCAATATCATATTGAAGATGTGCACCGTGCTGGTGGCATCATGGGTATTCTGAATGAGCTTGCCAAAGCTGAAAAGTTAGACTTGTCAGTAGGCCATGTAGCAGGTGGCTCATTGGGCGATGTGTTACAGCGTTGGGATGCAACTGACAGCAATAATGAGCGTGCGCAAACTTTCTACCGTGCAGGTCCTGCGGGTATTCGTACTACTCAGGCAATGAGCCAAGAGTATCGTTGGGACACCCTTGATATTGACCGCGAAAATGGCTGTGTACGCAGTGTTGAGCATGCCTTCCGTCAAGATGGCGGGTTAGCGGTACTTTCAGGTAACCTGACCCCAGATGGTTGTATTGTAAAAAGTGCCGGTGTAGTTGACGAAATGCTTGATTTCACAGGTCCTGCCGTAGTGTTTGAGTCACAAGACGACGCAGTTGATGGCATCTTAAATGGTAAAGTGAAAAAAGGTGATGTGGTTATCATCCGTTACGAAGGGCCAAAAGGTGGTCCGGGTATGCAAGAGATGCTTTATCCGACCAGTTATTTGAAGTCGATGGGCCTAGATAAAGATTGTGCACTGTTAACGGATGGCCGTTTCTCGGGTGGTACTTCTGGTTTATCTATCGGTCACGCTTCGCCAGAAGCGGCCAGTGGTGGTGCGCTCGCGCTAGTTGAGAATGGTGACCGCATTCACATCGATATTCCGAATCGCGGCATTCATCTATTACTTGATGATGCCGAAATGGCTGCGCGTCGTGAAAAGCAAGATGCCCGTGGCAAAGACGCTTATAAACCATTAGATAGACAGCGTGTGGTATCGCCAGCATTAAAAGCCTATGCTTTACTAGCAACCAGCGCCGATAAAGGTGCGGTGCGTGATTTAGCGAAACTCGAGGAGTTAAGTTAGTCATGGTGGCACAAGAGCTCGATTACTTTCGGGCCATCATCCAAGCGGATATGGCTCCGCTTGCGAAAGTCACAGAGGTCAGCGAGCTGACCTCGCTTAGCAAGCAACTTAACCAGCAGGTGTTTTTAAAACGCGAAGATCAACAACCTGTTTATTCATTTAAATTACGTGGTGCTTACAATAAGCTTCGCCAATTGCCTAAGGGCAGTAAAGTGATCACCGCATCTGCGGGAAACCACGCCCAAGGTGTGGCATTGAGCGCGGCGCATTTAGGTCATCAAGCGACTATAGTGATGCCCGTCACAACGCCTGACATCAAGGTAAACTCAGTACGTAACCTTGGTGGCGAAGTAGTATTACATGGTCATAATTTTGATGCCGCACAAGCCCATGCTTATGCACTGACTGAACAGCAAAACGCGGTATTTGTGCCGCCGTTTGACGACCCAGATGTGATCATCGGACAAGGCACAGTTGCTCGTGAATTAATGCAACAATTACACAACCTCGATGCGGTATTTATACCTGTTGGCGGCGGTGGTTTGCTTGCGGGAATGGCGGTGTATATCAAGTCATTACGACCAGACATTAAAGTCATCGGCGTTGAGTCAGCAGAAAGCGCTTGTTTAGATGCGGCGCTGAAAGCCGGTGAGCCAGTTGAACTTGAGCAAGTTGGCAGCTTTGCAGACGGTGTTGCGGTAAAGATCATAGGCAAAGAAACCTTTCGTTTAGCGCAAAAGTTCTGTGATGAAGTCGTGACGGTGAGCTCAGACGAAATCTGTGCTGCAGTGCAAGATATCTTTGTTGCCACACGCGCTATCGCCGAGCCGTCAGGTGCATTGGCCACGGCGGGCTTAACTAAGTGGAGCAAACAATGTGGTCAGACTGGGCTTAAACTCGCCGCAGTTTTGTCTGGTGCTAACTTAAACTTCGATCGCTTACGCTATATTGCTGAGCGCACCGCGTTGGGTGCAAAAAGTGAGGCACTTTTTGGTGTCACGATTAAAGAAGAAAAAGGCAGCTTCAAGCGTTTTTGTCATGCTTTAGGTGGCAGAGCCATCACTGAGTTTAATTACCGTTATGCTGGTGAAGGTGATGCACAAATTTTCGTTGGCGTTGGCTTGCGTGGTGGGCAGCCCGAATTAGATGAGGTGAAGTCAGTATTGCAAACTAATGGGTATGGCTTTGAAGACCTTTCTGATAACGAACTAGCAAAATTGCATATTCGTTATATGGTGGGTGGTAAACCGCCAGTGCCATTGAATGAGCACCTTTTCCGTTTTGAGTTCCCTGAATATCCTGGGGCGTTGGCACGTTTCCTAGAAACGCTGGGCAGTGAGTGGAATATCACTTTATTCCATTATCGCAACCACGGTGCGGCTGAGGGCAATGTGCTTGCGGCGTTTGATATTGCGCCAGAGCAACTGAGTCTATTTAATCTGCATCTTGCTAAGTTAGGATATAAGTACTGGGACGAGACCGACAATCCGTGTTTTGCTCAGTATTTACAGAACCAAGAGCTTGAACAACAACAAGCAAGTTAAGCGCTTAGTGCTTGCAAATCACCCTTGTTTTTCTATAGTTTAGTCACGCCTAATTAATTAGAAGAACAAGGGACTTTCATGCTCAAACGGTTTAGCTTGATAAGCTTACTGTTATTTTTTCTTTCTCCAGTCTTTGCATTAGAGTCTGTGGTGCTGCAATTAAAGTGGACCCATCAGTTTCAGTTTGCAGGCTACTATATGGCGGTGGAAAAAGGCTTTTATGAGCGTGCGGGTTTGGATGTCACGATTATTCCGGCCGATATTGAAGACCCTGACACCCACTTTAAAGTGCTTTCAGGTCAGGCGCATTTTGGAGTAACTCACTCAGGTATTTTAGCCGACCGCCTACAAGGTAAACCGCTGGTGGCGATCGCTGCTATGTTGCAATCTTCTCCCTACTGCTGGATGGTCAAAGCTGACAGTGACATCTACAACCCTGTCGACTTCAAAGGAAAACGAGTTAGTCACCTTGGTGTGGCAGAGCTGATGCTAATGCTAGAGCAGGCAGGTGTCGGCAAAGATGACATTTCTTTATATGCGGGCTTTGAGCCAATTGCTGATTTCAAGGCGGGAAAGTTTGATGCCTTACAAGTTTATACCTCTAATGAGCCTTTTGAGATGCAGCAACAAGGTGTTGCCATTAGACAAATTTGCCCAAAACAATATGGACTCAATTTATATGCTGATATTTTGTTTACCAGCGAAAACGTCCTGCAGCATCGTCCTGAGCTAGTCGAAAAGTTTAAGCAAGCGAGCCTTCAGGGCTGGCGTTATGCTATGTTGCACTTACAAGAAAGTATCGAAATAACTCACCAGAAATACGCCACACATAAAAGCGTAGAGCAAATTGCCTATGAAGCTGAAAAGCTGCGCCCTTATATTGCTCCGCCTGGGGTGACCATTGGTAATATGTCAGAGTTACATTGGCGTTGGATAGGGCAAATTTATGGCTTAGATATGGCGCAATATGATGCGGTGAGAGAGCGCTTTATTTATGAACTAAAACAGTCAGAGCCGCTTTTTCCCTGGTCATGGATGTTGATAGCAGCGTGTGCAGTCACTTTATTCAGTATTCCTCTCTACTTACACCTTATATTTACCAAAAAGCGTCGCTACAAGCTGAATGAGTCAGCACAAGAAAATGAAAACGAGGTAGAATAGCCCTTTTTCGCGTCGGGGAAGTGCTGTGCCGTTATCGTCATTATTTTTTCAGTTAGGTCATTGCTTGCAGCAAACACGCGCCTATTGGCAGTGCGTTGCTTTTGATTACAGTGAGTTTCCTTGGTGCGATGAACAGCTAACACAGTTTCTAAATGAGCTCAGTGACGAGCAGGTACAAGAACTAGACGCTGATCAAACTCGTCTTTATGAAGTGTTTGCTGATTTTATTCCTGCTGTCGAAGAGCTATCACAGTTGACTTACCTACCTTATAGCGAACAGCAAAGAGCCGATCTGCCTTTTTGGCTCAGTAACGGCATTAAAGGTCGCAAGCTGCTGCAGTTACAAGATTTCGTATCACACCTTAATAATGGCGAGCAGCCAGTATTAGAATGGTGCGCAGGGAAAGGGCATTTAGGCCGTATCTTGGCACATCAAGGTGCGCAGCATGTGCAAAGTGTGGAAGTACAAGCTAATTTGTGTGAGCAAGGGCAACATAGCGCTAAACAACAGGGATTAAACATGCATTTTCGCTGTGCGGATGTGTTGCAAGACAATACCGATGACTGCTTTAGCCAGCAACAACATGCTGTGGCTCTTCATGCTTGTGGGCGTTTGCATCAGGTTTTTATGCAGCAGGCCATCAAAGCAGAGTGTGACAAAATCAGTCTATCGCCCTGTTGTTATCACTTGTTTACCGAGCAGATTTATGAGGCCATGAGTGCAGAGGGTAAACAAAGCACACTGCAATTAACCCACAGTGATATGAAATTAGCGCTACAAGAAACCGTTACGGCGCCGAGCAGAGTGACTAAGGTTAGGCAAACAGAGGTTACTTGGCGCTTGGGTTTTGATGCGTTGCGTCGAGAAGTGACGGGCATAGAGCGTTATGTCAGCGTGCCTTCAATTAATAAACAAATATTTTCTGGTGAGTTTGCTGACTTCTGTCAATGGGCGGCGGAGCAAAAGCAGGTAACGTTACCTGAGTCATGTGACTATCAGCATTATCTGCGATTAGGCGAGCAAAGAAAGAAAGTTACCGACCGTATTGAATTGGTCAGGCATATATTCAGACGAGCCATAGAATTGTGGTTGGTACTAGATAGAGCATTGTATTTACAGCAAGCGGGTTACGATGTGCAACTTACCGAGTTTTGTGAAAAGTCTTTAACGCCGCGCAACATACTCATTCAGGCAAATAAAATAACAAATTAAGGCCAAATTATGTGTGAACTCGACCATTTACTTAAAAACAATCAAGCTTGGGCAGAGCGCACACAAGCTAAAAACCCCGAATTTTTTAGCAAGCTAGCTGCGCAACAAAAGCCTGAATATCTATGGATTGGTTGTTCTGATTCACGGGTACCCGCGAACGAAATTGTTGATTTAATGCCGGGTGAGTTGTTTGTGCATCGCAACGTCGCGAATGTGGTGGTTCATACCGATCATAACTGCTTATCAGTGATGCAATACGCTGTTGAAGTATTAAAGGTGAAGCACATTATGGTCGTTGGTCATTACGGTTGTGGTGGTGTACAGGCTGTATTAGATGAAGCCCGTTTTGGTTTGATTGATAATTGGTTAAGGCACGTTGCCGATGTAAAAGAAAAGCATCAAGGGCTCTTGTCTAGTATTGAGGAGCAACAACGCTGTGCGGCCCTGTGTGAGTTGAATGTTATTGAACAAGTGCGCAATGTATGTTTAACCAATGTGGTGCAAGACGCTTGGCAGAGACAGCAGGAGCTTACAGTACATGGTTGGGTGTATGGTTTAGAAGATGGCTTGTTGAAAGAGCTTAACTCACAAACTTGCCATGGCAGTCAAGTGGACCTAATGCACCGTCAGGCGGTAGAACATATCGCTGAGCGTTATCTTAAGTAAGTATATGAAAGTAAAAAGGAGCGATTAGGCTCCTTTCTCAATTATAGGATTGGCTTATTCCGCCTTATCAGCAGGATCTTGCTCAGCAAGTTTAGCCTCAAGCTGAGCAACTTTTTCTTCTAATTGCATCAGCTTTTCACGGGTTCTGATCAGCACTTGTGATTGAATATCAAACTCTTCACGGCTGACAAAATCCATTTCAGTTAACTTATTCTGGATAGCTTGCTTGGTTTTTGATTCGAAAGTCTCTGCTAGAGTTTTTACACCCTGTGGCATGTTGCTAGAAATCTGCTTAGCGATCTCTTCAATTTTAGCTGGGTTGATCATGATTGATTACCTGATATGGAGGCGATTAATTAAGTTACGCCATAGTAGCAAATTCGGTTTAGTTTCGGCACCTTCTAGATCAAATGAGTTCTAGAGACTCACTAGGCTTTACGATAGAATTATCGCCCCAGAATTTCGGACCTGCCAAAAATGAAACTCAATCCAAAACAAGATGAAGCGGTTAAATATATCAGTGGCCCTTGCCTCGTTTTAGCGGGCGCAGGCTCAGGTAAAACGCGCGTAATTACCAACAAAATTGCTTACCTTGTGCAACATTGCGAATACCAAGCGAAGAACATTGCAGCGGTAACCTTCACCAATAAAGCTGCAAAAGAAATGCGAGAACGTGTGGGGCAAACCCTTGGAAAGCAAGAGGCAAAAGGTTTATGGGTTTCTACCTTTCATACCTTGGGTTTAGAGATCATTAAAAAAGAGCTTAAAACACTGGGATTTAAGCCAGGATTTTCACTATTTGACGATCAAGACACCCACCAACTTTTGGCAGAGTTGACAGAAAAAGAATTAGACAGAGATAAAGATTTACTAAATCTGCTGAAGATGCAAATTGGCAGTTGGAAGAACGAACTTATTTTGCCTGAGCGTGCTATTCGCGAAGCCCGTGAACCGCAGAAAGCTTTGTTCGCACAACTATATGCCCGTTATGCTGTGCAGTTACGTGCCTATAATGCGTTAGATTTTGATGACTTAATCATGATCCCTACTTTATTGTTGGCGCAAAACCCAGATGTGAGAGAGCGCTGGCAGGCACGTTTTCGCTATTTGCTGGTGGATGAATATCAAGATACCAATACCAGCCAGTATCAGTTGGTTAAATTGCTAGTAGGTGAGCGTGCGCGCTTTACCGTGGTAGGGGATGACGACCAATCGATTTATTCTTGGCGTGGGGCAAAGCCGCAAAACTTAGTTTTGCTGTCAAAAGACTTCCCTGGTTTACGCTTGATTAAGTTGGAGCAAAATTATCGAAGCGCGGGACGAATTCTAAAAGCCGCGAATATTTTGATCGCCAATAACCCCCATGAATTCGATAAGCAGTTATTCAGTGAGCTAGGGTATGGTGACCCAATTCGAGTGATCGCCACCAAAGATGAAGAACACGAAGCAGAGCGCG
Source organism: Pseudoalteromonas sp. NFXS53 (assembly GCF_056629255.1). Lineage (NCBI taxonomy): Bacteria > Pseudomonadati > Pseudomonadota > Gammaproteobacteria > Alteromonadales > Pseudoalteromonadaceae > Pseudoalteromonas > Pseudoalteromonas sp. NFXS53. The sequence continues at coordinate 74,298 of NZ_JBWVBR010000017.1, forward strand.
TGGTAGCCGAAATCATCTCCCATAAGTTTATGAAGCGTACCAGCTATAAAGATTATGCGATTTTATATCGTGGTAACCACCAAGCAAGGGTGTTTGAAAAAGCCCTAATGAGTAACCGCATTCCTTACAAAATCAGTGGCGGCATGTCGTTTTTTGCACGCAGTGAAATTAAAGACATCATGGCGTACTTACGTTTGTTAGTGAATCAGGACGACGACAACGCATTTTTACGTATTGTGAATACGCCAAGACGTGAAATTGGCCCAGTTACGCTCGAAAAGCTAGGTAGCTTAGCCAACGAAAAACACATCAGTTTATTCGAAGCTTGTTTTCAACCTGAGCTTGCGAGCCGATTAGCGGGGCGTGGCTTTAATGCGCTGATGGGTTTCGCTCGTTGGGAGGTTGAGCTGTCAGACAGAGCAACGCGTGGTGATACGCTCGAAGCGGTGAAAGATATGGTACGTGAAATTAACTATGAAGCGTATTTATATGAGTCATCACCTAGCGCAAAAGCAGCAGAAATGCGTATGAAAAACGTCTCTGAGCTATACCGTTGGATCACTGATATGTTAACGGGTGATGCCGATAACCCACCTATGACCTTACCTGAAGTGGTCAGTAAGCTGACACTTCGCGATATGTTAGAGCGCAACGAAGAGGAAGATGATAGCGATGCAGTGCAGTTATTGACGCTGCATGCCTCCAAAGGTTTGGAATATCCGCACGTCTTTATGGTGGGGATGGAAGAGGGATTCTTACCACACCAGACTAGCATTGACGAAGACAATGTAGAAGAAGAGCGCCGACTTGCCTACGTTGGGATCACTCGTGCGCAGCAAACCTTGACTATGACATATGCGAAGAATCGCCGACAGTTTGGTGAAGTTTCAACACCAGAGCTAAGTCGTTTTGTGCAAGAACTACCACAAGATGATTTGCAAATTGAAGGCCAGAAGAAAACGGTTCAATCACAACAAGAACGCATGCAATCAGGGCAAGCACGCGTTGCTAATTTACGTGCTATGTTAAAGCGATAAAGGTTCTGACTCAGAGGTGAGTTCGACGAAAGAATTGCCCCGAGTATCTTTATCGTAGTTGACTTGCTTGCCGAAGAATAACTGTAAGCCATGATTTTCTAATAAGGTTCTGAAGTTTAAAATGGCAGGGCCTTTGGCAATCACATTACAGTGACGCATCTTAGTCACTGCTAATACACCTTGCAGTTGCACTTCATAACAAGGTTGCTGTAAAACGCGTTTACTAAAAGTCGAACTGAGTAGTAAGTACTGAAAGTTAATTTTACTAATCAGGCTTAAATCACAGCGGTCTTTACCGAAGTCATTAAGGCCAACGGCAAACTCCATCTGGGTAAGGGCTTCGAGGTTTTGCAATTGCGTACTAGATGCAAACCTGAGTTCTTCTTCACTAAATAATAAGCACACATTATGTTTATGCTGTTTTAGTAAATGGCAGAGGTGTGCAAAGTTATCACTTTCGAGTACGACTGCGGCACAGCTAAATAAAAGTTCTTGATGATGTGTTTCACTCAAGATCAGCGCTTTTTTCAACAAAGCAAACTCGAGATCGAGTAATTCATTTTTCTCAGCGGTAAACTTCTTTAACACATCAAAACTGGTACTGCCTAAAATAGGATGATTGCCGAAGATCTCGAGTAACTGTAGCTGTACTTGATTACTTGAGAAGTCAATGACATCGGTTGACCTAAAGTGTGTTGTTAAGCTACTTAAATTATGTTGCTCAGCTTCAACTTTATTAGAGGTGGTACCTGCGGTCAGCAGAGGGTGATAAAACTCATAGCGGCCTTTGCCTGCATTTTTAGCGTAATACATAGCAGCATCGGCATCGCGAATAATTTCGTCAATATGCTGGTAGCGTTTGTTTGAATAGGTGATTCCAATACTGGCACCACTGTAAACGGTTTGCCCCTTCATTACGAACGGCTGCTGCATCACTTTTATAATGCGTTTAGCGACGTCTTCAGCTTGTTGTTTATCACTAAGGTGATCTAATAAAATGACAAATTCATCACCAGCAAGACGAGCGAGTAAATCATGATCTCTAATACACTCACCAAAAGCTTTACTGACCCATATTAAGAATTGATCACCGGCTTGATGTCCTAACTCATCGTTTATTTCTTTGAACTTATCTAAATCAATAAAGAGTACTGAAAAATTATAATCAGGGTGTCTTTGATATTTGAGTAATGTTTTTTCTAATTGAGTTAAGAACAAACTGCGATTTGGCAAACCTGTCAACGGATCGTGATGGGCGTCGTGATAGAGCTGCTTTTCAATCTTTTTACGCTCTTCAATTTGCATTTGAAGATGCAAATTACTTTGCTGTAATGCCTTGGTTTTATCTGCAACGCGCTGCTCTAACTGTTGGTGACTTAGCTTTAGTGCTTGATTTGCAAGATGGGTTTGTAAAACTGATGCGATTTGATTTGAAATGAACGAAATAAGTTCAAGATCTTCATGCGTGAATTCATACGCATCATCGTAAGCTTGGCAAGCAATAAGGCCAATAACACCATTTGCGGTTTTGAGTGGTGCACCCATCCAGCTACTTGCGGGCTTTAGTGCATCGTCATCATTGCGAATGACGATTTGTTGCTTGATCAGCTTGTCGGCACGCTCACGGTTAATTAACTGACTGCGCTCTGTACTAATAACAAGCTCGCTATAGCCATTTGCAAAAGGGCGTGGACAGTAATCGCCAACTTCATCAATGCAATAAGGAAAACTTAACCAGTTAGATTCTTTGTCATATAAAGCAATATACAGATTATCAGCAAACGTGATTGAACGAATAATACGATGCACTTGTTTGTATACATCGTCGATGTCAGTGAACTGCGTTGCTAGTTCAGAAATTTTGAAAAGAATTTGCTGGCGCTCTAACGCACGTTTTCGACTTTCGATTTCTTTATTTAGCGCTTCGTTACTTTGCATGACTGCGCGAGTACGAATTTTTACTTCAGACTCAAGTAACTCACGTTTCTTAACACGCTCTATGGCTGTACCCAAATAAAGTGAGATAAATTCAAGTAGCTCAACTTGCTGCTCACTATAATTGAGATCAGCTTCATAGCTTTGTGTCACCATGACACCAATAATATGTCTATTTTGACGGATAGGTACGCCTAGCCAGTGTTCAGCAGGTGTGCCAAGCAATTTAAACTGGCCTTCTTCACTAAGGCGATTCATTTCTTGTTTATTAATGTGAACGGTTTCACCTTTTCTGAAAGTAAAACCGGTAACGCCTTCAGAGAAATGATGTGATTCTTGAATTGGCACAGAGATACCGTCTTTTTCATCAATGAAATAAGACAGCTCGAGGGACTGCGTATATTGGTTTTGCAACACGACGTAAAAGCTATTGCTAGGTAAGTATTGCTTAAGAATATTGTGAATAGCTGGGTACAGCAGAGTTAGCTCAGCCACAGTATTCGCTAGCTCAGACAATTGTATGAGTGCATTCTGTAATTGATCTCGCTGTTTGTACTTTTGTAAGAGCTTGTTTAGCTTCTTATTTTTATACTTTAGGCGAGTAGCTAAAAGTGCGGGATCTTCCAATGATTTTACCCAATTATTATTAATATTGCTTATTTATTAAGCTTATGATTCCACTTTTGTCATGGAGGGTCAAGGAGAAAATAGGGAACAAAATGGGGAGTTGAGAAAAATTGAATTTAAATGAGAGGTGATAGTCACCTCTCATTAAAAAGTATTACTTTTTAGTCATGAAATCGACTGCTGCTGCAATCTCTTCATCAGAACAATCCATACAAGTACCGCGAGGAGGCATTGCATTAAAACCATTAATTGCATGCTCTACTAATAACTCACGACCTTTTGTCAAACGAGCAGCCCAGTCATCAGCTGTTTTTGGCGCGCCTAGTGCACCTGTACCATGACAAGCAGCACATGACACTTGATAAACTTGCTCACCTGAACGAGGGCCGGTAGGCGCTGCTGGAGCGGCAGCTGCTGCACCTGCTAAGTATACTGAACCTACTGGTGCTAAGCGTTTTTTAATCGCTTCGTCAGTTAAAGCGTTATCAAAAGGTTGTGCGTAAACAGTTGTTGATAGCAATAATAAAGCTGCTGAAAGTTTTTTCATTTGTCTTGCTCACTTCGTTGGTGATGTGCTCAATCACGATAGATGACGGAATAATCACGCGATTATAACGCCACCTATTGATTTATAAAACGTTAACTTGGCAAATTAGACTAAAAACTGATTATTTTTTGCGTTAACGCAATTTTAGCCTCTGACTTAAAGTGTATTAAGCTAACTCTACAAGCTTGGTCATGGCTTTTTGAATGCCTGCGGATGCCTCTGAAATAGACTGAGCAAGCATATAAGCTGGCGTACTAATTACCTTGTGCGCTTCATCAATAACTATGTCATCAACTGCACAGTTAATATGTTCAGCACCTAATGCAGACATAGCAGCGGCAGTGTCTGCGTCATTACCAATGGTTGCTTTGATGCCTTTAGCATGGATATGGCCAACCAATGCAGGGGCGATACAGACATAAGCGATAGGTTTGTTTTGCTGATTAAATGCTTCACAAGCAGTTTTTAAAGCCGCTAGAATCGTTGAATCACCGCCTTTAAACGCAAAGTCACTTAAGTTTTTCGCAACGCCAAAACCACCAGGGATCGCGAGTGCATCAAAGTCATTTGCATTAAGCGTCTCAAGGTCATGTATTTCACCTCTCGCAATACGTGCAGCTTCTATAAGTACGTTGCGCTTTTGGTCCATTTCTTCGCCATTTAGATGATTAACCACATGGTGTTGATCAATATTAGGTGCAAAGCATTGGTAACTTGCTCCTGCCATTTCTAAATGCAACATAGTTAGAACAGATTCATGGATCTCGGCGCCATCGAATACACCACAACCACTCAAAATTATCGCGATTTTCTTCATGGTTTTTCCTTCTTAAAAGTTGATAAACCTATTTATATTGAAAGTAGTGTATGTTCAGATCAAAAAATTATAAAGGATCTTGTTTGATCTCTGATCAAATCTTGGTAGTATGTCCGCCCGCTTTGGAAGAGTGGTAAATAATAACAGTGGCAATGACCGCCAATAAAATAGCTTTTCCACATTTCGCTTTATATTTCTGTTTAAGCGCAAAATGTTAAACCCCCTTAAAATCAAAGGTTTTAGGGCTGTTTTTTCGATCTTGAAATTTACAACCTGAATATTTACATCTTTATCTACAAAGTTATCCACAGATTGTTCTGCTTCAAATAGGCTTTATCTGGACATAATTACTCGAGTTATCTGCTTGCTTATGGCATCCTTACTGGGTTTTTAAAAGTTCATTTAGGATCCACTAAATTATGTCTCAGATCCCCGAAAATCCTTTGATCTTGGTCGATGGTTCTTCTTATTTATTCCGTGCGTATCATGCTCCACCGCATTTAACCAATTCAAAAGGTGAAGCGACGGGTGCCATCTATGGTGTGATCAATATGTTGAAGAGCCTGGTTAGGCAATTTAACCCGAGCCATATGGTTGTGGTATTTGACGCCAAGGGTCCGACATTTAGAAATGAAATGTATAGCGAATATAAAGCGCACCGCCCGCCAATGCCTGATGATCTGCGTACGCAAATAGAACCGATCCATGAGATCATCAAAGCGATGGGTTTACCTTTAGTCAGCATCACAGGCGTTGAGGCCGATGATGTGATTGGTACTTTTGCGCGCATTGCGTCTGAGCAACAGCGTCATGTGTTGATCAGTACGGGCGATAAAGACATGGCTCAACTCGTGAATGAGCATGTCACCTTAATTAATACCATGACTGATACCGTTCTTGATCCACAAGGTGTAGTTGATAAATTTGGTATTGGTCCTGAGCTTATCATTGATTATCTTGCCCTTATGGGTGATAAGGTTGATAACATCCCAGGTGTACCTGGTGTGGGTGAAAAAACTGCACTGGCTATGCTGCAAGGCATTGGTTCTATTAAGTCACTCTATGAAAGACTGGATGACATTGCGGGTCTTGGTTTCCGTGGTTCTAAAACCATGTCCAAAAAGCTAGAAGAACATAAAGCGCAGCTAGAGCTGTCTTATGAATTAGCGACCATTAAACTAGACGTTGAAGTAGAGCAAAACCTAGAGACTTTCGCGATTGCCGATATGAATAAAGATCGTTTGATCGAACTTTATGGGCAATGTGAATTTAAGCGTTGGCTCAGTGAATTACTCGACGGTAAAGAAGCGCCTAAAACTGCAGTAGAGCAAGCACAGCCTGAAGCGAAAAAAATCGAAGCGCATTACGAAACCATTTTAACTGAAGCACAGTTAACTACATGGGTCGAAAAGCTTAAAAGTGCTGAGCTTATGGCATTTGATACAGAAACGACTAGCTTAGACTATATGCAAGCTGATTTAGTCGGTATGAGCTTTGCGGTGACAGAAGGCGAAGCCGCTTACTTACCGATTTCGCATGATTACATGGGCGCGCCGGAGCAACTTTCGAAAGAGTTAGTATTCGACGTATTAGGTCCAATTCTGGCCGACGACAGTGTGAAAAAAGTGGGCCAGAACCTTAAATACGATAAAAGCGTATTAGCTAGAGCTGGTTTAGAACTCAATGGTATCGCATTTGATACTATGCTTGAGTCTTATGTATTTAATAGTGTGGGCACACGTCATGATATGGACTCACTGGCGCTAAAATATTTAGGCCATAAGAATATCAGCTTTGAAGAAATTGCCGGTAAAGGCAAAGCGCAACTGACATTTAATCAAATTGAGTTAGAGAAAGCCGCACCTTACGCCGCAGAAGACGCTGACATCACATTGCGTCTGCATAACCAACTATGGCCTATGCTGAAAGAGCAATCAGATCTACTCCCTGTATTTAACGACATTGAGCTGCCGTTACTATCTGTGCTATCAGATATCGAACGTACAGGTGTGAAAATAGATAGCCAAATGTTGGCAGAGCAAAGTGTCGAAATCGCTGCGCGCCTAACTGAGCTTGAAAAAGAAGCGTACGAGATTGCAGGGGAAGAATTTAACTTAAGTTCGACTAAGCAACTACAAGCAATCTTATTCGACAAGCTTGGCTTGCCGATATTGAAAAAAACCCCTAAAGGTGCCCCTTCAACGGCTGAAGAAGTACTGCAAGAATTGGCACATGATTATCCGTTGCCGAAACTTATCATTGAGCACCGTGGTTTAGCTAAGCTTAAATCTACTTATACCGAGAAGCTGCCTAAGCTAGTGAACCCTGAAACGGGTCGTGTACATACCTCTTATCATCAGGCTGTGACCGCAACAGGCCGTCTAAGCTCAAGCGATCCAAACTTACAGAATATTCCAATCCGAAATGAAGCGGGTCGTCGTATTCGTCAGGCATTTATTGCCGATGAAGGGCACGTGATCTTGGCGGCGGACTACAGCCAGATTGAATTGCGTATTATGGCGCACTTGTCACAAGATGCAGGCTTATTGAAAGCATTCGCTGAAGGTAAAGACGTACACAGTGCAACAGCATCTGAAGTATTCGGTGTACCACTTGAAGAGGTCACCTCGGATATGCGTCGTAAAGCAAAAGCGGTTAACTTCGGTTTGATCTACGGCATGAGTGCCTTTGGTTTAGCGCGTCAGCTTGATATTCCACGTAATGAAGCACAACATTATATGGATAAGTATTTTGAGCGCTTCCCGGGTGTACTTGAATATATGGAACGTACGCGCGAAGAAGCGGCTGAAAAAGGGTATGTTGAAACGCTATTTGGTCGTCGTTTGCATCTGCCTGATATTAAGGCAAGAAATGGCGCGCGTCGTAAAGCGGCAGAACGTGCAGCGATCAACGCACCAATGCAAGGTACTGCGGCTGATATTATTAAAAAAGCCATGCTGAAAGTGGCGGAATGGCTTGCTACGCAAACGACCAATGACATCAAACTACTTATGCAAGTACACGATGAATTAGTATTTGAAATTTCGAAAGATAAAGTTGAAGCGTTTAGCGAACATATTTGTTCTTTAATGAGCGAAGCGGCCAGTTTAGATGTGCCATTGTTAGTTGAAGCTGATTACGGCGACAACTGGGAACAAGCACACTAATTAGCTTACTCGCACTTTAAAAAAGAGGCTTTATGCCTCTTTTTTTATGTCTTAAGAAAATAGAGCAATTAATTTAGTACTCAGATATAGCGGGGCTTACAAGGGCTATAAAGTAAAAAAACCGTAAACTTAGGCAACAGAATGTTTAAAAAATATCAAATTGGCCTAAGTTTTGCTTTTTGGCATTTATTTTTTTGTATCCATTTGTTACAGTGCGCGCGTCCTCATCCTGTAGGACATCCTGTTGATGATGTATCTCTCGCAAGAAGATACAGAGTATTGATAGCTTCTCCCCAGAATTGCTATAGCGGCCCTCCTAGTTTTCGAGGGCCGTTTTTTTCTTCACGACTTTTATTCTTTTTAATTCCTTCATAATTCCTCGACAGTTACACTGTACCTTTCTGACATTAATTCAATTTTTGCGAAATCGGTTTTCAAATTCATACCGTAATAGTTTTAATACATAATTTTAGATAGGACTCGTCATGCTTAAACCTTTACTTCTTTCTCTGTCTTTACTGTCGACTCAAGCATTTGCCGCCTGGCAATTAGATAATGATGCAAGCCAACTGAGCTTCACTTCTATCAAGAAAAACAGCATTGCTGAAAACCATCATTTTGAAAAACTTGCAGCGCAGATAGATGACAATCAATTAAGCATGGTCATTGAATTGGCGAGTGTTGAGTCGCTGATCCCTATTCGTAATGAGCGCATGCAAAAAATGTTGTTTAATGTTGCGCAATTTCCTAAAGCTGTGATTGAAGCCGATTTAGCGCCGTATTTAGGCAGCTTAAAACTTGGTCATCAGGTACTAAAGTCAGTACCGGTGACACTTAACCTGCATGGTCAAAAGCAACAGCTCATGTTAGATCTTGCGGTTGTGCAAACGGCAAGGCAATTAATCGTTAGCCCGACTAAAGCTGTTTTAGTGAATGCCGCTGATTATAAACTTGAACAGGGTATCGAAGCGCTGCGTAAAATTGCAGGGCTAGACAGCATTGCGAAATCTGTGCCTGTGACTTTTAATTTGGTATTTAACCAGCAAGACTTTTAGTTATCCCGGGAACCGGTTAGTTAGAAATGCAAAGTCTGAATGAATTACAAGCGGCGTTACTGACGCCGCACGCTCCAACCGAAAAGTGGCCAAAACAAACTTGCAGTAGCGGTGATATTCGCATTGATAAAGAAGGGCGTTGGTACTACCAAGACTCCGAAATTAAAAGGCAGGCACTTTGCCGGTTATTTGCCAGTGTATTGCAGTGTCAGGACGGGGTTTATACCGTTACAACACCTGCAGAACAGTGTGAGGTTGATGTAGAAGATGTGCCATTTCTCATTGTTGGTTGGCGAGTAATAAGTTCAGAGCAAGGTAATGTGATTGTTTGCCAAGATAATCTTGAACGAGAGTGGCCAATATTGGGTGAGTTTGAAATCGAAACTCGTTTATATCAAGGGCAAGAAGTGCCTTACTTAAAGTTGAACTATGGCTTGGCGGCAAGGGTAAATAGGGTGGTTTATTATCAGTGGGCAGAAAGCGCTGAGCAAGATGATAAAGGTCTCTATCTTAACTCAGCGGGGCAGTCATATTATCTGACTTAATGTGCTTATTCAGAGTCTGGTTGTTCAGGCTCTGACTCTGTTTCAACGTCATCTTCAGGCTTATAAGGGCCTAAGTACCAGTCATCAAGCTTCCAAGCTAGCTCTTTTAAGCCAATGCCTTTCAATGAAGAGAAAGCGCATACGGTAATGTCTGCGTCGAGTTCAGCTAATTTCTTTTTAACCTGAAGCACTTCAGCTTTACGCTTACCTTGCTTTAATTTATCTGCTTTGGTTAATAGCGCTAATACTGGGATTTCTGAATCGACTGCCCAGTTAATTAGGTCCATATCCAAATCTTTAAGTGGATGGCGAATATCCATTAGGACAACGATGCCTTTAAGACTCTTACGCTTTTGTAAGTATTCACCCAGCGCGCGTTGCCACTTTTTCTTCATCTCAAGAGGAACTTTGGCAAAGCCATAACCTGGTAAATCGATTAAACGCTTATCTTCATCTAATTCGAAGGTATTGATAAGTTGCGTACGACCTGGTGTTTTACTGGTTCTTGCTAGTTTTTGGTCGGTCAGTGCATTTAATGCACTTGATTTACCCGCGTTCGAACGGCCAGCAAATGCGACCTCAATACCAGAATCAATTGGTAGACGGCTGATATCTGGTGCACTGGTAATAAATGTGGCTGCTTGGTATTTCATGCGTGACTTGATCACGGGCTCTCCTGACAGATTGAAGATATTAATTAGACTATTTTATACCAGTTAGTAATTTGGCAAAAGCAAGCATTTACACTTCATATAGTGACTAAAGTGGCTTTTTATTGATTTTTAAAATTAATCTAGGTCAAAACCCTATAATTTATAAGTCTAATATGAGTAGAAAACGTGCCAGAAAAAATTAAATCGTGTAGAATAGCCAACTAGCAAAGTAAAAATAGCATTGATTTTTCCCTAGCAACCCTGAAAATAGGTGTTTCAATCGCTAGGTATTAATTACAGGGTCGGAAACAGAGAATTTACCATGAAAAAAATAGCATTAACTTTAACGATGTTGCTTGGTAGCTTGTCAGCGAGCAACGCACTAGCATTTGATGGCGATGCCGAAGCAGGCAAAGCGAAGGCTGCTACTTGTGCCGCGTGTCATGGTCCAGATGGCAACGCACCTGTAAACATTTATCCAAAAATTGCAGGTCAGCACGCTGACTATATTTATAAGCAGCTAAAAGAGTTTAAGCTAGGTATGACGTCTGGTGGTAAAGAAGGTCGTATGGATCCTGTAATGAGTGGTATGGCTATGCCGCTTTCAGATCAAGATATGAAAGACCTATCTGCTTATTTCGCTTCTCTAACTATGAGTGCAGGTACAACACCTGAAGACGTAGTTGAAGTAGGTAAAAAGTTATACATGGCTGGTGATGCTGAGCGTGGTATTCCTTCATGTGCAGCGTGTCACGGTCCACGTGGTAACGGTACATCACTTGCTAAGTTCCCGAAAATTTCTTTCCAACATCCTGAATATATCAAAGCGCAGCTTGAGAAATTCCGTGATGGCTCACGTAACAATGACATGAATGGCATGATGCGTGATATCGCGAAGAAATTAACAGATAAAGATATTGAAGTACTTTCTAAGTACTTAGGTGGCTTACACTAATCGCTAAGCTACTAAAGTAGTATAGTTTAGTTATCTTTCTGATAATAAACTATATATTAGTCAAAAGGCAGCCTTGGCTGCCTTTTTTGATCCCCGAATACTTGTTAGATAATCCCCATTCCACTTGTAAGACATTTGCCATACATGCGTGTAAGTTATTGCTTAAATTTATCTATTAAATAAGTGTAAGTTATTGTTTTTATTTTGATCACATAAAGCTGATTCAGATCTTTTCAAAAAAAAGGTTATTAACCAGTTGTAACAAAATCATTAAGGAGTAGATTACTACGTGTTGCCAAGACAACAAAACAAAATGGAAACATCGCAACTGGAAGCGTAGGCAGCAATAGTTAGTACTAACTTGGTACTCTATGGATGAACAAGAAAGCGTTAGGAAGACCGAAAATAATAAATAGTCTCATGGAAGTATAAAATAAAAACAATATGGACTATGTACGGAAGCAATAATAAAAATACGGATAGTAAATAAAAATAATAATAAGGCTTAAAAAAGTCGAAGGGAGAAGTGTCCAAGTTTGTGACGCTCAGATTAGATAGGCGGTAGAGAGTAATCTCTGCCGCCTTTTTATTTGTGCCGCGGTGCTTTGCTGGTACAATAGCCGACCAATTTCAAAGTCGGTATCTTATTTATCATGTCAGTATGTGGTTTATGTGGCTCAGACGAGTTACAGCCTTATCACCAAGATAAACGTCGCCGTTATTTACAATGTACACAGTGTGCACTTGTGATTGTTGATGAGCAAGATCGTTTATCTCCTGAAGATGAAAAAGCCATCTACGATACTCACGAAAATAGCTTACATGATGAAGGTTATCGTCGCTTTTTATCTCGTGCTTTTGAGCCGACGATAGAAAGAGTACCTTCACACAGCAAGGGCTTAGACTTTGGTTGTGGGCCAGGGCCTTTATTGGCAGAAATGTTCAAAGAAGTAGGCTTTGAAATGGCTTGTTTTGATTTGTTCTATGCAAACGAGCCCGAAGTGCTGACTAAAACGTATGACTTCATAACGTGCACTGAAGTGATTGAGCACCTATCTCAGCCCGGAGAGGTGTTAGCAAAATTGTTGTCACTACTCGACGCTGGCGGTCCTTTGGTATTGATGACTAAACTGGTTATTGATCAAAATCGGTTTGCTCAGTGGCACTATAAAAATGATTTAACCCATATCGCATTCTTTAGCCGTGAAACATTTGACTATGTCGCGGCGCGCTTTGACTGTCAGGTTGAATTTATCGGCAATGACGTCATTGTATTAACTAAGTCGAAAAAGTAACGGCAGAGAAGATTTATGACTAGAAAGAAAAAATCACGTAAGGTAGCTCAAACGGGCACCCCGCGTTTAAGTAAAGAAAAGCTATTAGAGCTACGCGCTCTAAAAGACCAGCGCAAGAAAAAGTCTAAGGGCGCCAAAGCTGGGTCGCGTAATGCACCAGAGGCGCTTAAAGAAGACAAGCAGGTGACTGCTGGCTCGGGTAATAAAGACAAGCGTTTAGGTAGTAAAAAGCCTATCAGTTTGAAACCTGAAGCGGCTAAGCCAGAATCTGACGAGCCGAAGATGATGCGCCACTTAAAACCTCAGGTTGAGTTAAAAGAAGTGAAGCCATCGATCACTCCTGAGCAAGAATTAGAGCAGTTAGAAAATGATCCACGTCTAATGAAGCTACTGGAGCAGCATGAACGTGGTGAATTGATCACAGGTAAAGATGCTAAGTTCTTCAATCGCTCAGTAGCGCGCCACCAAGAGCTGTGCGAGTTACTGGGTATTGATGATGAATTTGAAGAAGATGACATCATTGAAGACGATCCATTAGAGAACTTCATGTCAGACGATCTGGCAAGTGAATGGTTTGATGACGACGATGAAGAGGATGAGTATAAATAATGGCAACTGAGTGGATCATTGCACTGGTTATTGGTGCACTTATTATTGCTGGTTTATCTTTTTATGCAGGTAAGCTGATTTGGCAAGTAAAAGCCCAGAATGAACTCATTGCCAAAAAACGTGCAGAACATGAAGCTGAGCAAAAGAAAAAGCGTCAAGAGCGCAATGCCAAGCTTGCTGACAGTATTAATCTTATTGCTAAAGCAATGAATCAAAAGCAATGTGAGTATTCTGAAGGGTGTTTGCGTATTTGGGTTCTTATCTCTCAATATGGTTTTGAGAAAGAAGTTAACCTAGAAGAAACTTACCCGGGCATTCATCAAATGTATGAAGTGGTAAAAGACATGCCGACGCACGATGCACGTAAGAAGTACTCTAAAAAAGAAATCTTCAAAATGGACACTGAGCGCTGGCGTGCTGAAGAACGTCTTGAGAAAGACATTCTTAAAGATTGTGAGCAACTGGTTAGCGAGTTCCAAGCCTTACCTGGCAGTGAAAACGTGGTATTCCAGTAATCACTTTAAAAAGTAAAAGAAACGCGACCAAGGTCGCGTTTTTTGTGCTTGTTCCATTAATGACATAAAGCAGCGATAACGTTAAAATCAAAGAAAAAATAAAAGCATAAATATGGATCATTTAACTCGCGTTTATCATTTTCGTTATCTTCGACAGTTGCTTGAGGTGAAGCGCTTTTTAAAAGTTAACCCCAGTCTTTTGCCTGCTGTCATTTACTTGGTTTCAAGTGGTGCGGGTCTGTACTATCTGACGTGTTTGTTGTCTCACTTTGGTTTTGATGGGCTAAAACACATTGGGCTCGGTGACTTTCTTACGATTATTTTTTCAAGCTTTTGGTTACTCGGAGCATTTGTTGCCTTTTTGCTGCTATTCGCCTTCTTTATACCCATAGATCGCGCTTCTTCAAGAATTCAATTTTTATCTATTGGTAAACTTATGAGTGCCATGAATCGGCCATTTTTAAAGATCCCCGTTTTATATGGCTTTAGCTCTTCAGTCATCGCGATTTTTTTTAGTGCAAATATTTTGGCAGAGAGTCGAGCTAGCACCATCAAACATACAAAGTCAGATTTAGTCGAAGTCAGTTTTAACTACCCGGTAAATTGGCTGGGTAAAACGATCACAAAATTAAATAAAGTAAAAGTGGTCGCCAGTACAAGCCGGTATGTGTTTATTTACCACCCTGATACGAAAAAATCGGTAGTAGTCCCTCTGGGAAATATCGCCACTATTTTTAATGTAAAGCGGGGGGATGAATGAATCGTATCACAACTGATGAAGCATATTTCGCTTGGTTTAAATCTTCGTTAGAAAAAAGCAAAGCTTTTTTTTATGAGCATCCCAGTGTGTTGTTGTCCACAACTTATCTGGCGCTCAGTTGCTCAGGTTTGATTTATCTCTATGTACTTGGTCGTGGCGTTGGCGTGGACATTATTAAATACCTAGAGCTTGTTGACTTTATTATGGCTTTTCTAGCGACACCAACCATTTTGTATTCAAGTGTTGTGGCAATAATCACCTCGCTCATTACGGCGTTGCTGATAAAGCGCCATAACAAAAAGCAAGTTAAGTCAGAAGTACATACAGAAGGTTGGAAAAGTTGGATAGAAACTTACCGCATGTACTACAAGATAAACCCTCTTTACTTGATTTCATGTATGATTTTACTCTTACCAAGTGCTTATTCAATCGTAGTCGCTGATTTGGATGCAGAGCGAATTCTTTTGGGTGAAGGAAAAACATATCAGGTTGATTTGGTCAATCCAGTATCAATTTATGAGCAACCCAAGCTTCGTTTTGACCATTTAAAGTTAGTCACAGAAACTGAGCGGTTTAGCTTCTTTTATTCTGTAGAGTTAAAGCAAGTTTTGTTGATTACTCGCGATAATATTGCCAGTGTGCAGCTTGCTAGTCAGGGCTATGATAACTAGTCAAAGTTTAAAGTTGCCTTTTAGATGGACTTTGTTGCCTGCATGGAGTCTATCTAAAGGAAGCCGTGTCTGTTGCGTTTACGGTTGAAAACAGCAAATACAGCCCTGACACAAAGTAGGTGCTACGAGGGTATAGAATCTTTTTCTGGGGTAGGCTTACCAAACGTTTAAGCTAGCTGTTAGAGCGACGTAATCAATGCCCACTGAGCTATATCTATGAAGCTAATATGTTTATCTTGGTTGATCAGGGGAGAGGCCATATTCGTCAACGACTGCTCATTAGATATTTCTTCAGCAAGGCGCTTTTCTTAACAGTATGCTCAGCCGTTAATTTTAAACTTACCCAAATTAAGCAGGCCAATATACTGTATTTCAGGCACAAAAAAACGCCCAACGAGGGGCGCTTTTGATAAAGGAATTGGTTGTGCTAATTAGCCGCGAGGACCAGCTTGCTTAATCGCTTCTGATACATCGTACTTCTCAAAGTTAGCTTGGAAGTCAGTTGCTAATTTAGCTGCGTACTCAGCGTACTTCTCTTTATCTTCCCAAGTATTGATTGGGTTAAGAAGTTCAGTTGCAACACCAGGTACTGCTACTGGTACGTCTAGGTTTAGTGACTCGATGTGTTGAGTTTCAACATCAGCAAGATTACCAGATACGATTGCATCAACAACAGCACGTGTTGTAGGGATGTCAAAACGCTTACCAATGCCGTAAGGACCACCAGTCCAACCTGTATTAACCAGGTATACTTTCGCGCCAAACTCACGCACACGCTTCATTAGAAGCTCTGCGTAAACGCCAGCTGGACGTGGGAAGAATGGTGCGCCGAAACAAGTTGAGAACGTTGACTCGATGTCAGACGTTGAACCGATTTCAGTTGAACCAACTTTCGCTGTGTAACCACTTAAGAAGTGGTAAGCCGCCGCTTCTTCAGAAAGTACAGATACAGGTGGTAATACACCACTTACGTCACATGTTAAGAACACAACTGCTTTTGGCTCACCAGCACGGTTTTCAACTTTACGCTTTTCAACGTGCTCTAGTGGGTAAGCTGCACGCGTGTTTTGCGTTAGGCTTGTGTCGTTAAAGTCTGGTACACGGTTTTCATCTAGTACTACGTTTTCTAGAATTGTACCGAACTTGATTGCGTTCCAGATAACTGGCTCGTTCTTTTGCGAAAGGTCGATACATTTAGCGTAACAACCGCCTTCGATGTTAAATACGCTGCCTGGTGCCCAACCGTGCTCGTCATCACCGATAAGGAAGCGTGTTGGATCTGCCGATAAAGTTGTTTTACCAGTACCAGAAAGACCGAAGAATAGTGCTGTGTCGCCAGCTTCACCAACGTTTGCACTACAGTGCATTGGTAAAACACCTTTTGCAGGAAGTAGGAAGTTCTGAACAGAGAACATCGACTTCTTCATTTCACCGGCGTAATGCATACCAGCCAGTAGTACTTTGCGCTGTGCAAAGTTGATGATAACTGTACCATCGCTGTTTGTGCCATCACGCTCTGGGTCACATACAAATGAAGGTACATTTAAGATCTGCCACTGAGGTAAATCTGATGCATTGTATGATTTAGGTTCAATAAACATGTTCTTAGCGAAGATGTGGTGCCACGCTGTTTCAGTTGTTACAACAACTGGAAGGTAGTGTTCAGGATCTGCGCCAACTTCTAGGTGAGAGACGAAGTGGTCATTTTCCTGTACGTGTGCTTCTACACGTGCCCATAGCGCATCAAACTTTTCAGCATCGAAAGGACGGTTAACATTGCCCCATTGGATTTCAGTTTCGGTGCTTGGCTCTTTAACGATAAAACGATCACTTGGTGAACGACCTGTACGACGGCCAGTTTTAGCTACGAAAGCTCCATTTGCGGCTAAAGTCCCTTCGCCACGGCTAATTGCGTGTTCGACAAGTTCAGCTGCAGTTAAATCGACAAAACGAGTAGCGCTTGATGTCATGTTATTACCTAAATGTGAGAATTGAACGGGATAGCTCTGAGTTCTTAATACTCTTAAGCTGAAATTATAGTAACAGATGAAATTGAGATATTCGAGCCTTTGGAAGGGTTAAAAAGGCATAAATTTGGTAAAAAACTTGAATAATTTCAATGATACCGGTGTCATAAAAAAGCCATTTAAAATGACACCGGTATCATTTTTTAGACATAAAAAAGCCGTCGTTTTGACGGCTTTTTAGCTTATGCTGAGTCAATACTACTTTTAGTTAAAAATAGCCTTGATATCTTGTTCATCAAATCGGTAATTTTTCAGGCAGTAATGACAACTGATATTTACTTCACCGTCTTCTGCCACTTGAGCCAGTAATTCATCTTGACCTACATTCACCAGAGCATTAATGGTTTTATCTCGGCTACAGCCACAAACAAAGTTCAGTTCTTGGGGTTCGAACAATTGTGGATTGTCTTCATGGTAAAGGCGAGTTAGGACCGTTTGAGCATCTAGATCGAGTAATTCTTCATCTTTGATGGTGTTACTAAGTGCTTCTAGGTGAGTGAAATCTTGTTGTGATTTTTCTTTATTTACAGGTAAAACCTGTAAAAACAAACCAGCAGCTTTGAGTTGCTCACCCGAAGTACGTGTCGCAAACCACAAACGCGTCTTTAACTGCTCAGACTGTTCAAAGTAACCTTCTAGACATTCTGCTAAATTATCAGAGGTTAAAGGCACAATGCCTTGGTAGCGCTCACCTTTAGTTGGGGTGATAGTGATAACCATATATCCCTGACCCATTAGGTCCTGAATACTGTTACCCGTTACTTCGCCTTGTAAGCGTGCAATACCGCGCATGTTTTGATTGTGGTCACCGTTTATTACCGCATATTTAACTGGGCCATCACCTTGCAGTTGCACCGCGATATCGCCTTCGAATTTTAAAGTGGCGGTCAGTAGGCTGGTTGCGACTAGCAACTCACCTAATAATTGCTTTACAGGTTCTGGGTAGTCGTGTTCACCGATAATGTCTTTAAACGTTTGTTCGATTTGTACTAGCTCACCACGAACGTCTAACTGATCGAAAATGTAACGGTGTAATAAATCTGATTTCATTTATAAAATCCTAGCTTGATTTTAACTTTAGTAATTCGCGACGTTGTTTTTTATCCGGTTTGGTTTCCGGGCGCGGCGCAAAAAAACTGTTGTTCTTTCTAGCGATGGCGTTTTGCTCTCGCTTTTCTATACTGTGCTCAGCTTCTTCATATAATAGCTGAGCAAGTGGCGCGGCCTGACGCTTGTCATAGACCTTTAAAATCGTCACTTCCTTTTCCTCATAACCCTGAGCAAGGTTGACAGTCGCACCAATTTCAACCGTTTTGCTGGGTTTACAGCGCTGACCGTTATAGTGTACTTTACCACCTTGGATCATTTCTCGAGCAATACTGCGGGTTTTATAAAAACGCGCTGCCCAAAGCCACTTATCTAAGCGAACTGCTTCTATTTGGCTGTTTTGTTCAGAGGATTGTTTTTTCACAACGAGAATACCATCAAGGATTGAGGGATTTGTGAGGTGAAATTTATCATATATTCAGGCCCAACAAAAGCGGGCGCTGTTCACCCTTCCTTCAATATAATGTGGGTAATCTCACGTAATACAAGTGTCACAAAGTTTCACATTTGTACGCTTGTTGAATTAATTTCGTCGCGGTACACTTGGCCGTTCAACAGAATAAGAAAAAGTCTCATATGGAATTACAATTACAACAGTTAACGAGCATATTTCAGAAGTTGCCGCATGCCAAACTCAGTCGTTTGGTGGTAGTACTGACTGTTGTTTATATTGCTTATTTATGCGCACAACTCGTTTGGTTGTTTTGGCCACAACCACAAAGCGCGAACTTAGCACCGCTTTCAAGTTCAGTAAGCAGTAAAACCAATAACGTCAACACGCAAGCGATTATTCAGCAAAACCTATTTGGTGTTGCTAATGAAAAACCAAAAGCCCCCCCTAAGCCTGTCGCACGTGTTTCTGATGCGCCTAAAACAACGTTAAATGTGAAACTTACCGGTATTGTTGCTGTCAGTTTAAATGATACAGCGGGCTTGGCGATCATCGAATCACAGGGGCGACAAGAAACGTACGAAGTAAAAGATGCCATCACTGGTACGCGCGCAAAATTAGCACAAGTGTTGCCTGATCGAGTCTTGCTAGATGTAAATGGCCGTTTTGAAACGCTCATGCTTGATGGTCTTGCTTATACAAAACAAGTTGCTATGCCGGTTTCGGGCCCACGTGAAGTGCGTGACACACAAAGAAAGCCAAGTATCGATCGCTCTGAGTTGGCACAGCGTCGCCAAGAGTTACTAAGAGAGCCTGGTAAGTTACTCGATTACATCAGAATCTCTCAGGCTCGTAGAAACGGTGAGTTAATAGGTTATCGTTTAAGCCCAGGAAAAGATCCTGAGCTATTTAAAAAAATGGGTTTAAAGAATAATGATTTGGCCATTGCAATCAATGGTTATCAACTAACGGATATGAGACAGGCAATGACTGCAATGCAAGAGCTCAGAGAAGCCACTGATGCCACAATTAGCATTGAACGAGACGGTCGTGTGATCGACGTACAATTCAGCCTGTAAGCACAATTTTTGGAGTTAATAATAATGAGAAATAAGCTAGACCTCAGAAAAATCAAAAAAGGGTTAGCTAAGTATGCGGCTCTGATGTTTGCAGCTGGGTTATCGTTATCTGTTTCTGCTGTTGAATACGCAGCGAACTTTAAAGGTACAGATATTAATGAATTTATTAATATCGTTGGTAAAAACCTGAACAAGACCATCATTATCGATCCTAACGTTCGTGGCAATATTAACGTGCGCAGTTATGAATTGATGGACGAAGAGCTTTATTACCAGTTCTTTTTAAATGTTTTAGAAGTATATGGCTATGCCGTTATTGAAATGGACAGCGGCATTTTAAAAATCTTACGTAGTTCAGATGGTAAGAAAAGTAATGTGCCATTAGTTTCAGATAATACTTCGACGGATGGTGACACCTTAGTTACCCGTGTTATTCGCGTTAAAAATGTGTCTGTACAAGAACTCGGCCCGTTAATTCGTCAGTTCAGTGACCAAAAAGATGGTGGTCATGTAACTAACTTCAGTTCTGCCAATGTGATGATGCTGACAGGACACGCAGCGTCTGTAAATCGTCTCGTCGATATTATTAAATCAGTCGACCAAGCAGGCGACACGCTCGTTGAAATTATTGAACTCAAGCATGCAACTGCAGATGATGTGGTAAAAGTGGTTGAGAGTATTTACAAGTCATCTGGTAAAAACAGTATTCCTGATTTCTTAATCCCAAAAGTTGTGGCTGATAACCGTACCAACAGCGTCATTGTCAGTGGTGAAGGTCAAGCGCGCTCTAGAGCGGTAGATTTAGTTAAGCGTTTAGACGGTGAGCTAAAAAGCCAAGGTAATACGCAAGTTTTCTATCTTGATTATGCAAAAGCAGAAGATCTTGTAAAAGTATTACAAGGTGTGAGCAAGACACTGCAAGAAGAAGCGCAAGGCGGTAACAATAAAAGTCGCAGCCGAAATAACAAGAACGAAACTAGCATTGAAGCGCACCCAGACTCAAACTCATTAGTGATCACAGCACAGCCAGATACTATGCGCTCTTTGGCATCAGTGATTAAAAAACTAGATATTCGTCGTGCGCAAGTTTTAGTTGAAGCGATCGTTGTTGAAGTACTAGAAGGCGATGGTATCAACCTAGGTCTTCAATGGATTTCAGAACAAGGTGGCATGCTGCAATTTAATAATGGTAGTAATGTGCCAGTTGGTTCATTAGCTGTCGCTGCAGAGCAAGCGCGTGATAAAACAATTACGAAAAATATTACTGGTAGTGAAACAGGTAAGACAACGCCATATACGGAAACCAAAGAAGGTGACTTAGGTCCTTTAGCGGCATTGTTAGGCGGTGTAAATGGTCTTGCAGCAGGTATCATTAAAAATGACTGGGGTGCGATCATTCAGGCTATTTCGACTGATACGAAATCGAACATTCTAGCTACGCCGTCAGTAACTACGATGGATAACGAAGAAGCCTCGATGATTGTGGGTCAAGAAGTGCCAATCATTACTGGCTCTACAACAAGTGGTAACAACTCTAACCCATTCCAGACGGTTGATCGTCAAGAAGTGGGTATTAAGCTAAAAGTTACGCCGCAGATTAATGACGGTACAGCAGTTCAGTTAACCATTGAGCAAGAAGTATCGAGTGTGAGTGGCGCAACTGCGGTGGATATCGCGGTCAACAAGCGTGCAATTAACACCACAGTTATTGCTGATGATGGTGGTATGGTCATCCTTGGTGGTCTAATTGATGAAGACGTGCAAGAAAGTGTGTCTAAAGTACCATTGTTAGGTGATATCCCAATTTTAGGTCACTTATTTAAGTCAACGAGCACAACTAAGCGTAAGCGTAACCTTTTAGTATTTATTCGTCCGACGATCCTTCGTGACAGCCGCAGCATGAATGAACTTAGTCACTCGAAGTATAATTTTATTCGTGGTGAGCAGCATAAACAGCGCGATGATGGTATCGATTTAATGCCATTTGAAGAGACGCCGGTTTTACCTGAATGGAATGACGCAATGACGCTACCACCAACGTACGAACAATATCTAAAAGAGCAAACAAAGAAAGAGCGCCAAGATGATTGATATAAACAATCAACTAGAAAGTGAGCACTCTGAGCTGCTCACTGACGCGCCATTAGAAGAGGTAGCACGAGAGCTGTCTCTTAAACTGCCTTTTTCTTATGCGCGTCGTGTAAATATGCTGCTAGCCGAAAAAGAAGACGGCCTTAAAGTTTTCTATACGGGTGATTTAAATGTTGCGCATTTGCTAGAAGTTCGTCGAGTAGCAGGCGCTGAATTTAAGCTTGAACAGCTAGAAGCTGAAAAGTTTGAGTTTATGCTTGAAGAAGCTTACCAACGTGATAGCTCCGAGACTCAGCAAATGATGGAAGACATTGGCAACGAAGTCGATTTATTTTCGTTGGCAGAAGAGCTACCGCAAACGGAAGACTTATTAGCGGCTGACGATGATGCGCCGATCATCAAGTTAATCAATGCCATGCTGAGTGAGGCTATCAAAGACGGTGCCTCAGATATCCACATTGAAACCTTTGAACAAGATCTAGTTATTCGCTTTAGGGTAGATGGTGTTTTAAAAGAAGTTTTAAAGCCAAATCGAAAGCTCGCGTCGCTACTTGTTTCGCGTATCAAAGTAATGGCTAAGCTTGATATCGCCGAAAAGCGTATCCCGCAAGATGGTCGTATTTCGTTACGTATCGCAGGTCGTGCCGTCGATGTTCGTGTATCGACTATGCCGTCGAGCTTTGGTGAGCGTGTGGTACTGCGTCTACTCGATAAAAATAATGCGCGTTTAAACCTAGAAGATTTGGGTATGACTGAGCGTAACCGTGAATTATTCAGCGAATTAATTGCCAAACCGCACGGTATTATTTTGGTGACCGGCCCAACAGGCTCAGGTAAGAGTACCACCCTGTATGCTGGTATGAGCCAAATCAATTCAAAAGACCGTAATATTCTAACGGTTGAAGACCCAATCGAATATGAAATCCCAGGCATTGGCCAAACTCAGGTTAACCCGAAAGTTGATATGACGTTTGCGCGAGGCCTAAGAGCAATTCTTCGTCAAGACCCTGATGTGGTAATGGTTGGTGAGATCCGAGATTTAGAAACCGGTCAAATTGCAGTTCAGGCATCACTGACAGGTCACTTAGTAATGTCGACCCTGCATACCAATACGGCTTCGGGTGCTATCACGCGTATGGAAGATATGGGCGTAGAGCCATTCTTACTGTCCTCATCTCTATTAGGTGTGTTGTCTCAACGACTAGTCCGTACCTTGTGTAATGATTGTAAAGAGCCACATCAAGCCGATGAGCGTGAATGTGAGTTACTAGGTGTAGGTAAAGACAGCAATACAATTATTTATCGTCCTGTTGGCTGTGAATCATGTAATTACAATGGCTATAAAGGCCGTACCGGCATTCATGAGTTATTGGTTGTTGATGAAACAGTACGTGAGCTTATCCATAATGGTAAGGGTGAGCAGGCGGTAGAAAAGTATATTCGTACTTTCAGCCCTAGTATTCGTCAAGATGGGTGTTCTCGTGTTCTGAAAGGGCAAACTTCTTTAGAAGAAGTGTTACGAGTAACCCGAGAGGAAGGCTAACCATGGCTGCGTTTGAGTATCGAGCGCTCGATGGTAAGGGCAAAGAAAAGAAAGGCATCTTAGAAGGCGATACCGCGAAACAGATCCGCCAACAACTTCGAGAAAAAGGTATGATGCCTTTAGAAGTAGCGCCTGCTGCTGAAAAAGAAAAGCAGCAATCAGGTGGTGGTTTTAAGCTGTTCACGGGTTATAAGCCCTCTGTCTCTGATATCGCTTTAATCACCCGCCAGTTGGCAACACTTATTCAGTCTTCATTGCCAGTTGAAGCGGCTGTGATGGCAGTGGCTGAGCAGTGCGAAAAGCCTCGACTGAAACGTATGTTGATGTCGGTGCGCTCCAAAGTCGTAGAGGGTTACACGCTCGCAGATGGTATGTCAGAGTTTCCTCATGTATTTGATAACCTATATCGCGCCATGGTGGCAGCAGGTGAAAAGTCAGGCCATTTAGATGAAGTACTTAATCGTCTGGCTGATTACACAGAGCAACGCCAGCATATGCGTAGCCAAATCACTCAGGCGATGGTGTATCCAAGTATTCTTGTGGTTTTTGCTATTGGTATTGTGGCGGTATTACTTGGTACTGTGGTACCAGAGATTTTGAAAACCTTTGAAAAGTCAAAGCAAGCACTGCCTTGGACAACCGAATGGGTAATGGCTGCAAGTAACTTTGTGCAAGCCTATTGGATGCCAAGTTTCATTGGTATTGTGGCCATAACCATTGGTATCAAGCAGGCACTACTGAAACCAAAAATTCGTTTTTGGTATGACACGCAATTATTACGTTTACCAGGTTTAGGTAAAATTAGCCGCAGTATCAACACGGCGCGTTTTGCGCGTACCCTCAGTATTTTGTCTTCCAGTGCCGTACCTTTACTGGAAGGTATGAAGATTTCAGGTCAGGTACTTGAAAACGAGAAGATTAAATCAGCGGTATCTGAAGCTGCAGTCAGAGTCAGTGAAGGTGCAAGCTTAAGAGCGTCCCTCCAGCAAACCAAATTATTCCCGCCTATGATGTTGCACATGATCGCCAGTGGTGAAAAATCGGGTGAGCTAGAGCAAATGTTGGAGCGAGCAGCTAACAACCAAGATAGAGAATTTGAAACCATGGTCAGCGTATCATTAAAGCTGTTAGAGCCGGCAATGATCGCAACTATGGCCATTATTGTGTTGTTTATTGTTATGGCAATTTTGCAACCAATTATGGAAATGAACAAAGCCATCGGCTTATAGTCAAATAAAGAGTTTAAAAATAACAGCTATTAGCAGCTAATGAGGTATTCATTGTGAAAAAGCAATCAGGTTTCTCCCTACTAGAAGTAATGGTGGTACTGGTTATCATCGGTATGATCTTATCAATCGTTGCGCCAAACATTATGGGCCAACAAGAAGAGGCAGCTTTAGATAAAGCGGGTTTAGATATTCAACAGCTTGAAGATGCGATGAACATGTACAAGTTGAAGAATAAAAAGTACCCAACGACTGAGCAGGGCTTAGAAGCACTTGTAACTAAGACGACCATTGACCCTGTACCACGTCGTTTCCCTGAAGGTGGCTTTATTTCTAAATTACCTGAAGATCCATGGGGCAACCCTTACCAGCTAGTTAGTCCTGGCGAAATGGGCAAAATCGATATCTTCTCAATGGGTCCTGACGGTGAAGTGGGCACTGACGACGATATCGGCAACTGGACTGACGAAGACGAAGCGCGTTAATACGTATGCGTTTAGGCTTAGGACAAAATATCAATAAGGCAAAGGGCTTCAGTTTACTTGAAGTCCTTGTCGTACTTGTGATTATTGCCATGTCAGTGAAGATGGTGAGTTACACCTTTGATGATGCCGAAGCCGAAGAGTTAGAAAAACAAGCGCTCAGAGTATACAGAGTAATTAATCTTGCCTCTGAGTTTGCTGTATTAAACCAAATTGAGCTTGGCTTTCACCTTGATAAAAATGTCTTAGAATTTTTAGTCTTTGACGGTGAAAAGTGGTCGGTATTTGATGCTGAAGAATTATATGAACCTATTACATTCGGTAAAGAATACAAAGTTAATCTGAATATTGAGGATTTATCTTGGTCGCAAGACAATTTGTTAGAGCAAGCCAACTGGCGTGAATTAATGGGCACCGGTGATGACGAAAGCTTGCTCGAGTTAAAAAAGCTCAAAGTGCCGCAAGTATTAATCTTATCTTCGGGCGAAGTGAGCGCGTTTCAGCTTAGTGTCGAGTTGTCAGACAGAGATGCTGAGCAAGCGCGTTATTTTATCGAAGGTGAGTTTATTGCCCCCGTTAACTTAAGAGTGGAGCCTGAAGTATGAAGAAGCAATCAGCTGGTTTTACTCTGCTAGAAGTGATGGTGGCTTTGGGGATCTGTGCCATGGCAGGCATTGCTGCTATGCAAGTGACAGGCGAACATGTTTCCCATATCGCCTCGCTAGAAGAACAAACTTATGCATCCTGGGTGGCAGAGAATCGTTTGGTGATGATCCGCGCGCAAGGTGATAAGTGGAATGGTAAGAATAACAACAAAGGTGAAGAAGAATTAGCTGGTATGACTTGGTACTGGCAAGAGAAAGTCACCAAAACCAATGACCCAAGTTTTGTCAAAGTACAAGTTGAAGTATTCAGCGATGCTGAATATAAAAATTCTTTGTATGACTTAAGTACATTCATTTTAAAGGGTAAGTAGCGATGCGATTTACTTGCTCTCAGAAAAACCGTCAGCGTGGTTTCACCTTACTTGAAGTAATGATTGCCTTGGGTATTCTCGGCTTTGTTGTGTTGGCGACACACCAAATATTGAATTCAACGATTCAGGCTAAACAGGGCTCTGAAGAAGTGATTGCAGAATTAGACGCGCTCAATACGACTTTTCGCTTGATGGACCAAGATTTTAACCAAATGACCAAGCGTGAAACGCGTAACGAGGCGGGCGATTTTACACCGAGTTATATTCTTCATGGCCGTTACAATCTAGAGAGTCAATATGATGGCATCGCGTTTGTACGCGATGGCTGGACAAACCCGATTAGTCTATTGCCTCGTTCCGAGTTGCAAGCTGTCGGTTACCGTGTGGTTGATGATAAATTAGAGCGCCTTTATCGTGTCTATGTAGATCAACTAGATGGTACCGAGCCACGCAGCCAAGTCGTATTAGAGAACATTGAAGATTTAAAGTTTGAATTCTTAGACGACAAACAAAAATGGCAAGAAAATTGGGAAAAGAAAGCGCTGCCTTTAGCGGTTTCTGTAACCATTAAAATGCAAGAGATGGAGCCTATCACGCGTTTTTTCCTCACACCGGGTGATGGCAAAGTAGCGAGCACTTCATCAAACACAAATAACGGCAATAACACTGGTGGTGGGAGAACTGGCCCATGAACCAGTTAACCTATAAGCATGGCCAACAACAAGGCGCAGCACTGATCATTGTTTTGTTCATTGTCGCGCTTGCAGCCGTTATCGCCGCTGAAATGGCGACGAATTTAATGATCCAAGTTCAGCGAGCACAAAATATTCAAACCCATCAGCAAGCAAAATGGTATAGCTATGGTGCGGAAGAGCTGGTGAAAAAAGTCCTGATAGAAAGTAAGAAAAAAGACCCTGAGAAAGTACATTTAGGTCAACCTTGGGCGCTAGAAGAAACCCCGTTTCCAGTAGACCATGGAACTTTGAGTGGGCAAGTGACCGACCTTCAAGCGTGTTTAAACCTAAATGCGCTGCGCGCACCAAAAGCACAAAATGCCAGCATTAATGATACCAACCCTGCGCATAAAGCCTTTTTAGAGCTGTTGAAAAACATAGAAGACCTACCGTCAGATGAAAGTGAAGAAACCTTAGCTGACAGTGTATATGATTGGCTTGACGCCGATAGTATCACGTTTCGTTCGGGTGCAGAAGAAGACGAATATATGTCGCTACGTACACCTTATCTAACTGCAAATAATGCATTTGCGTCAGTGTCTGAATTACGTGTGATCAGAGGCTTTAATCCATTAGTCATGGAAAAGTTGCTCCCTTATGTATGTGTTATTCCTGGTAGTGAAGAATTAAAAATTAACGTGAATACCATTTTGCCAGAACAAGCATTATTGCTGAGTGCATTAATCGATGGATTAAGTGAATCAGATGCGCAAAGCATCATCTCTGCACGTCCAGAGCAGGGGTATGACAAAGTGGAAGATTTTCTCTCTGAAGCCACCGCCCAAGGGGCTCAGAATATTAAGCAAGTAACCGATCTATTTACCGTAAATAGTGACTATTTCAAGTTGCGCGCAAAAGCCATGTTCGATGAACGGCTTTTCACAATGACCTCAATTATTCAAATAAAAGAAGGTCAAGCGAGCATACTGGCGCGAAAATTTGGAGGCGTACAGTGACAGAAAAATTATTGATCCGTATTGATCAATCCGCCAAACAGGCTATCCATTGGTTGGTCTATTCAACCGACCAGCAAATAATAGCCAGTGGTGAATACAAACAACTATCAGATTTGGCTGAGTTAACAGAGAAAGCGCAAGGTAGAGAAACTAGCGTATTGCTTTCTGCATCTATGGTGCAGTTAAAAACCATTGAACTACCAACAAAGTGGAATAGAAAACTAGAACAAGCATTGCCATTTATGTTGGAAGAACAACTGGCTTGTGATGTCGATGATGTATTTATTGCAATAGGTGAGCCGGGCGTTAAAGATGACAAACCGACCATTAATATAGCATTGTGTGATCGAGCTTTACTTGCTGAGTTATTTGCAGCTTTAGATGAGTATCAGATTTTTGCGAAGCAAGTTCTGCCAGATGCACTGTTGCTGCCTGAGCAGGCAGAAAATGAACTCGCTGTTGTGGAGCTTGATGGCCAATGGCTATGTCGCTTAGGGCAGTGGCATGCATGTGTGATTGAGCCAAGCTGGGGGGCTGATTACTTGCATGCATCAGCGGTCGAAAAAATTTCTCATTACAGTCCTGCTGACGCCTTGCCAGAGGTGGCGCCTAAGGTTGCAAAAGAGGCAGAATATGAACTGCCGCTTGCATTACTGGCTAAAAACTTAACCAGCACAGTATTCAATTTACGCCAAGGCATTTTTGCCGCGAAGAAGAGTACGCCACAATGGTGGAAAGATTGGCAGTCAGGTTTAATTGCGGCATCAGTGGCTTTGTTTGGCTTTGTAGTTGTTCAAGGCATTCAAGTTGTGCAACTGAAAGATCAGGCCGAGAAGGTGAGAGCTGAAGCGATTGCAACTTATCAACAAGCATTTCCAAATAAGCGAGTACGAGAAGCGCTACTTAGACGTCAAATTGAAGGTGAGTTAAAAACCATTTCGGCGACCAAACAAGGTGGCTTCTTAGATTTGGCGGACAAGTTTGTTTCAGTTTATAGCCAAGTCAAAGATTTCCAGCCTGAGACTTTACGCTATGACCATAAACGTAATGAATTGCGTATTCGTGTAAAAGCCAAAGACTTCCAAGTGTTTGGTCAAGTTAAAACGATTCTTGAGCAAAAAGGTTTAACAGTGCAGCAAGGCTCATTAAATAACGATGGTGATGCTGTGATTGGTGAAATTAGATTGCGAGGTGATGTATGAAACAACAAGCAATCAACTACTGGGGTTCGCTAAAAGAGCAAGAACAGCGTTTACTTATTATCGCGGGTGTTGTCTTTATTGTTTTCGTTTTAGTGATGGGAATATTAAAGCCACTCAATAAGGCAGTTGCTGATGCTGAGCAAAAACTGAAGCGTGAGCAAAATTTTCAAGTGTTTGTTGAACAAAGCATTGGAAAGTTGAAAGCGGCTGGTAATTCTGCCCGTACTTCTTCAGGCAATTTATCGCAACTCGTGAATCGCAGTCGAGGCCGCTATGGCATTGTTATCAGTCAGATGCAGCCAAATAACGACAGTCTTCGTGTGAATATTGAAAGTGTCGAGTTTAATAAATTAGTTGGTTGGCTTGATGAACTTGTACATCAACATGGTGTCACTGTGGCAAACCTAGATATTTCACAGGGTGAAGACACAGGTTTTGTGCGTGTAAGTCGATTGGTGTTAGAGAAGTAGTATGAAGCAAAAAATTTATTTAGTTCTATTGTTTATTTTCTCGTTTTTGGCTTTTGCTCTATCTCAGCTGCCAGCATCAGTTGCGGTGCAAGTCGCACAAGGTTACTTGCCTAAAAACGTGGCTTTCGGTAATTTGACTGGCTCACTCTGGCAGGGGCAAGTCAGTGAAATACGCGTCAATAAGGTTCAGGTTTTCAATGTTCGTTGGCAGTTAGAGCCTACCGCTTTACTAACAGGCAACCTTGCTGGTGATTTAATTTGGGGTAACCCGAGAGCAAGCGAAGAAATGTCAGGAAAAAGTCATTTCAGTCTTTCACTGTTAGACCAACAAGCGAGCTTGAAAGATGCAGTACTGCGTTTTGAAGTTGAGCAGTTAATGGGGCAGTTAAACCTTCCGCTACCTGTCAATGCAACGGGTCGCGTTATTTTTAACATTGATCAGTTTGAAAGTGGCAAACCTTACTGTCAGCAAATTAAAGGCGATGTATTTAGCCCAAATATTCGTGTTGAAGGGTTAACTGGTTGGTTCTCCATTGGTGAGTTGGGCGCGGATTTAAACTGTAAATCGGGTGATTTAGCTGCGGTGGTTCAGCCAGATAATCTATTGGGTTTGCAAGCGGATGTTCATTTAGGAAACAACTTTCAATTTAAAGTTGCTGGTAACGTAAAACCAGATGCCTCATTACCGAAAGAAGTGCATGATGCGGTTAAATTCTTAGGTCGTCCTGATGCCCAGGGTCGTTATCCGGTGAACTTGTAAGGCTTGTTATGTTTGAGTTTTCGTTTACAGAGCAACATAAAGCGTTGCTCATCGATTATTTGTCTAGCACAGAGCAGGCTCTGCCTTATGCTGTTTGTGAAGGCTACCTGTTTGCAATCATTTGCAGCCCAGCAGGTATTGAAATGGAGCAGTGGCTAACAATCGTCAGTGGCGGTGATGAGCAAATTGCAGAAGAGCATGTTTTTTCTTTAATGGCACTGCATCACGATATCAGTGAGCGGGTTTTTTCAGGTCAGTTCCAGTTACCATACTCGTCAACAGCTGTAGTTGAGTTGCAGCAATGGAGCCAGGGCTTTTTAGCGGGTATTGAGCACTTTTATGCTGAGCTAGTTAATAGTGCAGTTTTAAATGATGAGCTTAAACAAGCATTGATCAGTAGCACAGAGCAACTAGGGTTTTTCTCTCTAGAGCAGTCACAAATTGCAGCCTACTGTGATGCCAATAATGTTGAGCTAAATTGTTTTTGTCAGCAACAACATTCAATTGCGAACGAATTTGCCATGGCCTATGTGCAATTAGTAGAAAATGCTGCTGTTGAAAGTGGCTTATATGATGAAGAGAGTTAAAGCACTGAGAGTGTTTTTTGGGTAAGCAAGCGCTTACCCAAGCTCTAATTCAATACTCGTGCAGCCTTTTGCACAACTTACCAAACCTTTATTTTTATCTTTTCCATTAAGGTCTAATTGCAGAGGCTTGTTGCATTGCTCGCATAACAAGGTTTGTCCTTTGCTTAGTTTCTTAAGTATATTCTTGTGCTGGTTAAATGCTGCGGCACGCTGCTTATTAAAAGCATCAATATCTAGCTTCATTACAACGATTTTCCTTCAAAAATAGATTCACCGGCAATTTTACAAATGACATTCAACTTATTACCGTAAAAATAGAGATTCAGATCGTTTTCTTTGCAATAACGAAGGTGGAAGGCTTTTAATTTATCATCAGTGCCTAAAGCGTCGTTTAAATATTCTAATTCGGTTTCATCTAATTCTAGCTTTTGCGAAATTTGTGTTCTGGCGATTTTAGCTGAAGTGCTTCTCGCTACTTTGCTTTGCTCACTCAGTAAGCTCACGCCTTCACCTAATAGTGCTTCTCTTGGCTCTTTAATGGCCGGATGATCGATAGTAAAAAGTGCCAGAATGACAACAACAAGCAACAAAAACTTTTTCATTGGATACCGTAATATTGATCTAAACAGGAGGAAACATTTGAGAGTGTAATAAAATGGGGCTTTCAAAAGCAAGTGATTAAGTTATAAACACTACATAAGCTTGTCCCTGGTTAAGAAAATTTCAATAATTTCTGAACCAATTGTACCCAGCTTGAGTTTGCTTGCATATAATATCCTTATAGATAAAAAGGTCACTGTAGCAAGTACCTGTCGATCACTGCCATGAGGAGCCGAGATGGACAAACAAATAAAAGTAAAAAACATTCCGAGCGATGTAAAAATACAAAAGCCGGAGCTCCAACCTGATAGGTTTAACCCTCGTAA
Source organism: Pseudoalteromonas sp. NFXS53 (assembly GCF_056629255.1). NCBI lineage: Bacteria > Pseudomonadati > Pseudomonadota > Gammaproteobacteria > Alteromonadales > Pseudoalteromonadaceae > Pseudoalteromonas > Pseudoalteromonas sp. NFXS53. Next base: position 106,043 of record NZ_JBWVBR010000017.1, read on the forward strand.
TCGTATTTATGTGCGCGCAGTTAAGGGGCTACACCAGCAACTTCGCAAGCGCCTAGGTTTTATTGGTATGTTGGCGTTTATGCTGATGCCATGGGTTAATTTTGAGGGTCATCAAGCCGTTTATTTTGATCTCTTCGAGCAAAAATTTAATATTTTCGGATTAACGCTGATGCCACAAGATTTAACGGTACTGGCATTTTTCCTTATGATCGCTGCATTTGCACTGTTTGTGGTGACCACGTTTTATGGTCGTGTGTGGTGTGGTTACACTTGCCCGCAAACCGTTTGGACTTTTATTTTTCTATGGTTCGAAGAAAAGTTTGAAGGCAGCGCTAATCAGCGTAAAAAACTCGATAGCCGTAAAATGGACTTTGATAAATTCTGGCGAAAAACGGCAAAGCATAGCAGTTGGATTCTATTCTCTTTGTGGACCGCCATTAGCTTTGTTGGATTTTTCACTCCAATACGTGAACTAGTACCAGATTTACTGACCTGGAGCGCAGGAAGTTATGCAGTCATCAGCATCGTTGTGTTTACGGCATGTACCTATGGTAATGCAGGCTGGATGAGGGAAATTATGTGCTTGCACATGTGCCCTTATTCACGTTTTCAATCTGCCATGTTCGATAAAGACACCTTTACAGTTAGCTATGACGCAAAACGCGGGGAGTCACGCGGTCCTCGCTCTCGTAAGCAAGACCCAAAAGAAATGGGTTTGGGTGATTGTATTGACTGTAATCTGTGTGTTCAGGTATGCCCTACAGGCATCGATATTCGTAACGGTTTGCAATACGAGTGTATCAACTGTGGTGCATGTATAGATGCGTGTGATGGGGTGATGGATAAAATGAATTATCCCCGCGGTTTAATTTCTTACACCACAGAGCGCAATCTTGAAACGCCAGATAATAAAACTAAAGCATTCCGTGGGAAGCTGGCAGGTTACTTATTAATCATGACAGTATTAATCGCGGCACTGGTGGTGAATATTGCGATGCGTAAGCCAATGGAGCTCGATATTATTCGTGATAGAAATCAGCTTTATCGAGTCAATTTCGAGGGTTTAGTTGAAAACACTTACACCCTAAAAGTCATCAATAAAACCCAGCAAGTGCAACAATACGATATTGCGGTTGAGGGGCTAAATAACTTTAATGTACTGGGCAAACTGGCGATTGAAGTTCAGGCGGGTGAATCTATGAATGTGCCTCTTTCTGTGATCATTGACCCCTATGATCTTAAAAAGCCAGTGACTGAATTCCATTTTAGAGTTCAAGTGAAAGGCGACCCGACAGTGTCATTATCACAGCCTACCAACTTCTTTAAAGGTAAATAATTAGATACACTAATTAAACCAAGCAAAAGCGGGTATTCCCCGCTTTTTTTATGCCAAATGAGGAATACATGAGCGAGTTTAGTTTTGCGAATTTAAATCCAGATCGTATCTTGGATGCCATAGAAAGCATTGGGGTTTACCCTGAAACAGGCTTGCTACCATTGAACAGTTATGAAAATCGCGTTTATCAGTTCAAGGCGGAAGATGGTAAACGCTACGTCACTAAGTTTTATCGTCCAGAGCGTTGGAGTGAGGCGCAAATAAAAGAAGAGCATGCTTTTGCACTTGAACTCGCTAATGAAGAAGTGCCTATCGTCGCGCCAGTAGAAATAGAGGGTGAAAGTTTATTTGAACATGCCGGTTATAAATTTGCGCTCTTTCCAAGCGTGGGTGGGCGTCAATTTGAAATCGACAATTTAGATCAGCTTGAAATGCTTGGTCGATATATCGGACGACTACACCTAGTTGGTAAGAGTAAACCATTCCAGCATAGATTGAGTATTAATACCCAGAGCTACCTATTCGATGCTAAAGAAGTTATTGAAAACAGTAAGCTTGTGCCCATGCATCTAGAAACCGCGTTTTACACTATTTTAGAACAGGTTATTTCGCAAACAGCGCAAATGTATCATGCCGATAAGCCTATTCGTTTGCATGGTGATGCACATGCTGGCAATATTCTCTGCACAGGCGATTCACTGACCTTAGTGGATTTAGATGATTGTCGCTCAGGCCCTGCAATCCAAGATTTATGGATGATGCTTAATGGTGATAAAAACGAGCAATTAATTCAGCTCGATACACTATTGATGGGGTATGAAGAATTTAACTCTTTTGATGCAAAAGAGCTGCAACTGATAGAGCCGCTACGTGCGATGCGAATGGTGCATTACATGGGGTGGTTAGCTGCCAGATGGGAAGATCCTGCATTTACACGGAACTTTTCTTGGTTTGCAACAGACAAATATTGGGAGCAGCAGATCTTAGCATTGAAAGAACAGCTTGCAGCGTTACAAGAACCTGCATTACAACTGTTTCCATAAAAAATTGAGAAATAACTATGTTAAAAGCGTTAAAACTATCCATTCTATTTTTCTGTTTGCCGTTGTTAGCCATGGCCGCAGAATTTGATTTTAAAGAAGGTGTGCACTACCAAACTTTAACCACCCAAAAAAGTGAGCAAGCAAAAGTGACTGAGTTTTTCTCATTTTACTGTCCGCATTGTTTCCGTTTTGAGCCAGTTGCTAAGGCATTAGAGCAAAGTTTGCCAGAAGGCGCTGTATTTGAAAAAAGCCATGTGAACTTTTTAGGTGGTTTGCCTGCGCAAGTACAAAGCAATTTAAGCTATGCCTATATCGTGGCAAAGCAAATGGGCAAAGGTGATGAGATTGCAGCTAAAATCTTCGACAGTATCCATGTAAAAAAAGCGCCATTGAATGACATTAAAGATGTGAAAAAGCTACTGGATCTTAATGGTATCAGCGAAAAGCAGTTTGATGCGGCGTTAGCAAGTATGCCAGTGATTGCGGCTGAAAAGCTGATGCAAGACGACCAAACTCGCTTTTCAAAAGCGGGCGCACTATCTGGCGTGCCTACATTTATCGTCAGTGATAAATACAAAGTAAATACCAACAGTTTAAAAAGCCAAGAGCAATTCAACGCATTGGTTAAACATTTATTAGCAAAATAATACGGAGAATAAGATGTTAAAGCTAATTAAAGCCGCTGCGCTGGCACTCATGCTTCCGATAGTTGCAAACGCAGCTCAGTTTGAAGAAGGCGTTCACTACGAAGTGGTTGCCGAGCGTGGTACTAAGAAACCTGAAGTGACAGAGTACTTCTCATTTTTCTGCCCAGCATGTAATGCATTTGAACCACTAATCGCTCAGGTAAAACCTAAACTGAATGAAGGTGTAAAGTTTAAAAAGAGCCACGTAGATTTCACCGGCCCTCGTGATCCAGAAGTACAAAAGATTATGGCTCAAGGCTTAGCACTTGCTGAAGTGCTGCCTCAAAAAGATAAAATCATTGGTGCAATTTTTACGCATATTCATGGTAAGCGTAATAAGATCAATGAACTGGCGGATATGAAAGACATCTTCGTTGCACAAGGCGTAGACGCTACTAAGTTTGATAAAATGTACAAAAGCTTTGCTGTACGTACTAAGACTTCAAGAATGGCGCGTATGCAACAAAAGTGGTCTGAAAAGCGTGCGCTTACAGGCGTTCCAACGTTTATCGTAAATGGTAAATATAAACTGCGTTTACGTGAGTCAAAAACGACGACTCCTGAGCAGATCAGTGCATTAATTAATTATTTAGCTGCTAAATAATTTACTATGAATTAGAACAGAGCCTCGCACTTGCGAGGCTTTTTTATTGGAAAAGACATGCATAAAATTTTGGTTTCAAGTTGTTTGCTCGGACAACCCGTTCGTTATGATGGACAATCTAAAGGGTTAGCAAATGATACTTTGACTCGGTGGCTGCAAGAAAAGCGAGTTGTTGCATTTTGCCCTGAAGTTGCGGGTGGCTTACCAACCCCAAGACCGCCAGCAGAAATCAATGCCGAAAAAGTGATCACCGCAACAGGTAAGGATGTCACTGGAGAATTCCAGCTGGGTGCTGAAAAAGCACTCGCATTATGTAAAGCGCAACAAATCAAATTTGCGTTGTTGAAAGAATCTAGCCCTTCATGTGGTCGAAATACTATTTACGATGGGTCGCATAAGGGAATTAAAGTGGTTGGAATGGGTTTAACTGCAGAAAAGCTTGTTAAAGCTGGTATACAGGTTTTTAGTGAAGAGCAATTGCCACAGCTAGTCACTGCTCTGGCAATTGCTGAAAAGAATTAGCGGGATTATTTACGCTGTAAAAATACACCAGACTCCACATGATGTGTATATGGGAACTGGTCGAAAATCGCAATGCGAGATACAGAGTGTGTTTCGCATAGCATGTCTAAATCACGCTCTAGTGTGTCTGGGTTACATGAGATATAAATGATGTTGTCGTAGTTAGACACCAAACGACAAGTGAGTTCATCCATACCAGCACGAGGTGGGTCAACCAAAATAGTCTGGCAGTTGTAGTCTTGAAGGTTAATGCCATTTAATCTTGAGAATTGACGTTCCCCTTTTATCGCTTGCGTAAACTCTTCACTCGACATACGAATGATATCTAAGTTCTCAACCTTATTCGCCGCGATATTAATTTGTGCCGAGTTTACCGACGACTTTGAGATTTCAGTTGCTAATACTTTATTAAAGCTGCCAGCTAAGGCAATCGAGAAATTACCATTACCGCAATATAGCTCAAGTAAATCATTCTCCAGTGGCGCACAAAGGTCTTGCGCCCATTCCAGCATTTTCTCATTTACTTTCGCATTTGGCTGCGTAAAGCTATTTTCAACTTGCTGGTATTGATAAGTTTGACCATTTACAGTCAGTTGCTCAGTGACAAAATCATTGCCTAACACAATCTTTTGTTTGCGAGCACGACCTATAAAGTCAATTTTATAGGTTTTCTGAAGCTCAGAACGTAATGCATTAATTGTCGCTAACCACTCATCATCAAGCTGCTTGTGATAAAGCAGACTTACCAGGATCTCACCACTTAGCGTCGATAAATAATCGATTTGGAAAAGCTTGCGGCGAAGTATCTCGTTATGACGTAACTTTTCCATCATAACCTGCATGATTTCACTAATAAGCGGTGCGGCAGGGTCAAATGTTTCCACTCGAATTTTTTGCTTGCTCTCTTGATCAAACATAATGTGGTAGAGATCGTCACCATCGTGCCATACTCTAAATTCAGCACGTTGACGGTATTGCGTTTTTGCTGATTCAAAGACTTCAAGCTCTGGTGCGTTAAAGCGAGCAAATTGAGCACTAATACGCGTTTGCTTTTCAGCAAGCTGCTGTTCATAAGTGGCGGTATCAATAGTAATGACTGGCATAGTTAAACTGACCTTACAAATTCGAGAGCGGGTATTGTAGGGGGCATAGGTGATTTGTCCAGTTTCTCGCTAAAATTTGTTGCTTTTTTATACTAAACGCTCAAGGGTCAATAACTGCTGCCGATATAAAGTAATAATTAAGATGTATGCATGGTTTCTATTATTTTGGAGATAAACATGAAAATCGGACAATTAAACCAGCTTCTCAACCCTTCTTTTGCTAATAAAGCAAACAGTAAAGCGGGTTTTAAACCGAATATCCAAAGTAGTACTGATGGTTTTCACGGAGATAAAGGTAAAATTGCAGCAAAGCTGCTTGATGATAAGTTAGCAAAAGCCTTGGATATGGAAAAAGCAGAACCTAAGGCTGCGCCTTTATTTGATTTTGATACCGTTATTAATAATGTGCTTGATTTTGTAAAGGGATCAATAAGCAAAGCGAAAGCTGATGGTCGAGATGACAAAGCGATTCAAGATATGCTGAATGCAACACGTAAAGGAGTACAGATGGGCATAGATGACGCAACATCAGAATTGAAAGCTGCGGGATTATTTAATCAAGACATAGAAGAAGGGATCGAAAAATCTAAAGAAGGGATTTTTAAGGGATTAGATGATTTTGAGGATGAGCTCTTTAATCCAAAACCTGACTCTATGCAGGTGAGCGCTGCACAGTATGCGAGCTTGTCGAATCAAGCTGAGTATAGTTTCACAACAGCAGAGGGCGACGAAGTAACCATATCATTGAGTGATGCTCGCACAAAAGGTCAAGCTGTCAGCTATGCTCAAAACGGTGATAATTATGGTCTTGCTGTATCAGAGCAATCAAGTGAGGAAGTCAGTTTTTCGATTAGTGTTAATGGCGAACTCAATAAAGAAGAGCAAAAAGCCATTAATGAAATGATGAAAGACATTCGCAATGTCAGTGATGCGTTCTTCTCAGGTGAATATGATGATGCGTTCGAAAAAGCGTCGGCATTAAATATAGGTAGCGATCAAATTACTAACTTCACGATGGATTTGCGACAGAAAAAAACGACCGCAGCAATAGCGCAATATCAGCAAACCAACCCAATTAAAGAGTTAGAGCAAGCTTTCCAACCTCTCGATAAACAACTAGAGAACATTCATTCGGAAGGTAAAGCTATTGGTGTTGAACAGCAATTACCAGATATCATGGCTTGGATGAACGGTGGTCAAGAAAGAATGACCCAGCTTTTAGACTATGCACAAAGCTTCTTCAGTCAGCTTGACGATAAGACTGAGAAATCAGTTTAAGATACTTGGCAAGAATTATAAGCTCGGGCAAACTTGCACCTCAATATAGAGGAGTCATAGTTTGTCGCACATTTTAGTTTTTGATTCAGGTATCGGAGGGACTAGTGTCCTAACACATATCCAAAATACACTACCAGGGGCAGACTATACCTACATTATGGATAATGCTTTACTGCCCTACGGTCTTCAGACTGAAGAAACAATTCAAAATAGACTGGCAAGTCTCGTTAATAAAATATCTTCAAATTTTTTTGGTGAAGTTGACTTAATAGTGATTGCTTGCAATACAGCTTCAACTTACGCACTGGCACATATTCGCCAGTTAACGCAAACTCCTATTGTTGGCGTGGTACCTGCAATAAAGCCTGCTGCACAAATTAGTATTAGAAAGCATATTGCCTTATTAGCAACGCCTGCTACCTCAAAGAATCAGTATACGCAATCTTTAGTGAGTGAGTTTGCTAGTGATTGCCAAGTTAGTTTCTACCATTCAACAGAGTTGGTACGGCTAGCAGAGCGCAAGTTTTGGTTAAATGAAGATGTACGAGAGGGGGTTAATAAGGAGTTATCATCTATTAAGGTCGACAATCAAGCTGATGTGCTGATATTGGGGTGCACGCATTTTCCAATATTGAAGTGTGAAATTGCAGAGTTTTATCAAACTCAATGCGTATTAATCGACTCCGGAACTGCAATTGCAAAAAGAGTAAAACATTTGTTGGTTGACAGTATAGATGAGACAGAAATAAAAAAGCCGCTACAGTTTTATGCAACGGCTTTAAATGATGTCCCTGCTATTACAGGATACGATGTAAAAAGTTTATATCTTTAACTTGCAACAGCTTCCTCAGATGTCTCTGGTTTTTGTTTTGCAGCTCTAACCTTCAATGTGCGTTGCTGGAACTCTTTTTCATTCAATGCTGCAATGGCTTTATCAGCATCAGCTTCTGCCATCTCCACAAAACCGAAACCACGACGTTTACCTGTATTTTTATCTTTTAATAAACGAACGTTGAATACACGGCCTTGTTCAGAGAAAAGCTCTCGAACGACACTTTCATTTGCTTTATAAGGCAAGTTACCTACATAAAGCGTTTTTGTTTTTACTTCAGTATTGTCAGATTGTGGGGTTGCATTACTTGCCGACATAACAGTTGCAATGAAACCACCGATGAGTGTGCCAATAGAAAAAGTAGCACCAAGATTAAGAGAAGAGTCTGCAAGAAGAGCATTAGCAGCAAAATAGCCGATTATCGCAATTGCTAAAACAATAAAAAGAGACTTTTGTTGAGTTGGGTTCATAAGGATCTACCAATATACAATGGGTATACAATAATTTAACAAACGAGCTGCTATCTTAGCGTCTTAAAATGTTTAAGCAATAATTAAAAAGAGAAATTAGCTATTCGAAGTGGCTAAATAGAGCGTTTTTTATCCTAACAAGTCTTTTTTGTTCTCTTTTTGAGCGATTGAACACGTTTCTTAAAATTAATTGAAAAAAGGGGTTGCGCACTTTTAATTTCTCCCTATAATGCGCACCCACTGACACGGGGCGAGACGCTGAAAAGCAAATCAAAACGATGTCGAGTCAAATAAAACTTAATCTTAAAACTTTCTCTTAAGAAAAAGATTAAAATTAAGTGTTGACATAAAAAGTGAAGTCGTTATTATGGCGCTCCACTTCGCAGCAAGGCTGCGGTAACTAACCAAGCGTTAGTTACACTGTTCTTTAAAAATATGAAGCAATCATCTGTGTGGGCACTCGTACAGGTTGAGTTCTAACAGCTCTTGA